>JAICXU010000059.1 GCA_025934595.1 Polyangiaceae bacterium
AGGCCGAGGCCGAGGCCGCCGGAGAGATCCAGGAGGAGTACTCGGGCGACGTGCTCGCTTCGCGCTTCAAGACGCTCGAAAAAACCGCGGGCGCCGAAGAAGATCTCGTCGCGCTCAAGCGAAAGATGGGCATGCTCCCGCCGGAGGAGCCCAAAAAAGAAGAGGCGGCGCCGGCGCGCGTCGAGGCAGTCGTGCCCGGGCAGACGGCAGCCCCGACGAAACAAGAGGAGGACGAGCTCGCCGCCGCCCTCGAAGAGATGGAAGCGGAGCAAGCCTCGCAGCAGAAAAAAGCCGCGCGCTGACCCGCTGAGAGGTGATAACCAACTCGCGTGCGACCTGCGCACGCCGAGTCGATCGAGGTCTTGATCGAGCATTTCGGGGCGGACCCCTCGAAGGGTCTCGCTTCGGAAGCGGCTCGCGAACGCCTCGCAAAACACGGTCGAAACGAGCTGCCGCCGGCGCCGCGGCCGAGCGCGATCAAGCGGTTTTTCGCGCAATTCGCGAACCCCATCGTCATTACGCTGCTCGTCGCGGCGGTGATCGCGCTCGTCGACGGCGCGCATCGTCACCACCAGCCGACGCTCGTCCGCTACGGCGATGCGATCGCGATTTTCTTGATCGTGGCGCTGAACGCGGTGCTCGGCTTCTACCAAGAGCAGCGCGCCGAAGCCGCGCTCGACGCGCTCGAAAAAATGCAGACGCCGAACGCGAAGGTCGTGCGCGACGGCAAAGTGATCGCGCTGCCTGCGGGCGAGATCGTGACCGGCGACATTCTCGAGCTCGAGGCCGGCGACGCGATCGCGGCGGACGCGCGCGTGATTTACGCGGCGAATCTCGCCGTCGAGGAATCGGTGCTCACGGGGGAGTCGGTGCCGGTCGGAAAAGACACGCACGCGACCGTCGCCGAGGACGCAACGATCGGCGATCGCCACAATTCGCTGTTCGTCGGCACGTCGGTCGTGCGCGGAAAAGCGCGCGCGCTGGTCACGGCGACGGCGACGAAGACCGAGCTCGGAAAGCTCTCGACGCTCATCCACAGCGTCGGTGAGCGCAAAACACCGCTCGAGGAAAAGCTCGACGTCTTCGGCAAACAAATCTTGTGGGCGTGCCTCGCGCTCAGCGTCCTCATTTTCACGCGCGGTATGGTGAAGGGCGATCGAAGCTGGCACGAGCTCCTCCTCGAAGCCGTGAGCTTGGCGGTCGCCGCGATCCCGGAAGGCCTCCCCGCGATCACGACCATCACGCTCGCTCTCGGAATGCAGCGCATGGCGAAGCGCGGAGCGATCGTGCGCAAGCTCGCTGCCGTCGAAACGCTCGGCGCCGCCACCGTCATTTGCTCGGACAAAACTGGAACGCTCACGCAGAACGAAATGACCGTGCGCGAGATCTACGCCGGGCACGTGCATTACGAGGTGTCCGGCGTCGGCTACAGCCCCGCCGGCGAAATCCGCACGAAAAACGGCAAAATCGCACCACATGCCGATGGCCCCGAGGCGCTTCCGAAGGCCCTCCGGCACTTGCTCGAAATAGGTGCACTCTGCAACAATGCGAGCCTCGAGCAGAACGACGACGACAAGTGGGTCGCGCTCGGCGATCCCACCGAAGCGGCGCTCCTCACGCTCGCCGACAAAGGCGGCGTCGAAAAAGAGAAGCTCGAAGGCAATCACAAGCTCCTCAAAGAGTTGCCGTTCGACAGCGATCGCAAACGCATGACCGTGCTCACGCTCGATGCGAAAGGACGCGAGGTCGCGCACTCGAAGGGCAGCGTCGACATTCTCTTGCCGCTGTGCGCGACGTTCGAGCTCGAAGAAGGCGTGAAGCCGCTCGAGGAGACCGACCGCAAACGCATCTTGGAAGACGCGGAAAAGATGAGCGAGAAGTCGCTGCGCGTGCTCGCGGTGGCGCGGCGCATCGTGAAAGAAACGAAAGGCGGTGAGGAGCCGCACGACGGCGAGCTCGAGGAGAAGCTCACGTTCGTCGGGCTCGTCGGCATGATCGATCCGCCGCGTGAAGGCGTGAAAGAGGCGGTGGCGGAGTGCGCCCAAGCCGGCGTGCGCGCCGTCATGATCACGGGCGATCACAAAGTGACCGCCATTGCGATCGCGAAAGAGCTCGGGCTCTGGGAGCAATCGGCGCTCGCGCTGACGGGCTCCGAGCTCGACAAGCTTTCGATCGAAGAGCTCGAGCAGAAGGTCGACGACGTCCGCGTCTTCGCGCGCGTGACGGCGGAGCAAAAGCTCAACATCGTGAAAGCGTACAAAGCGCGCGGACACGTGGTCGCGATGACGGGCGACGGCGTGAACGACGCGCCCGCGCTCCGCGAAGCGCACATCGGCGTCGCGATGGGAAAGAACGGCACCGACGTCGCGCGGCAAGCGGCGGACATGGTGATCGCCGACGACAACTTCGCGACGATCGTCGAAGCCGTGCGCGAAGGCCGCGCGATTTATCGCAACATCCAAAAGTTCATCTACTTCCTCTTGTCCTCGAACGCGGGCCTCCTCGTCGCCGTCTTCGTCGGCTCGTTCATGCGCGTGCCGCCGCTCACGCCGCTCATGATTTTGTGGATCAATCTCGTGACGAACGGATTGCCGGCCCTCGCGCTCGGTGTCGATCCGCCCGATCCCACGCAAATGCACGAGCCGCCGCGCAAGGCGAAAGGCGGGCTTCTCCAAAAACGCGAATACATGGATATCGGCTTCGTCGGCGTGTGGATGGGCGGGGCTGCGCTGCTCTGCGCGGTGTGGCCGTGGGGAAATATCGGCGCGCCGGGGCTCTACGAGGAGCGCGCGGCAGCGTTCTCTTTGCTCGCGCTCTCGCCGCTCTTTCACGCGTTCAATTGTCGCTCCGCCACGTTCAGCATGTTTTCGCTGCGTCCGCTGTTGTCGAAGCCGCTCCTCCTCGGCGTGTCGCTGTCGGCGGCGATTCATCTCGTCGCCGTCCTCGTTCCGACGTTGCGACCGGTATTTCGTACGTTTCACATGGAGCCCTCGGAATGGCTGATCGTCATCGCCTTGTCGGCGTCGATCATTCCCGCCGTCGAAATCGTGAAAGCCGTCCAGCGCACGGCGAGCGCAGCTCCGCCCGCATTGAGGTAGATTCGGCGCATGCGCGCTCATTTTTTTACGCCGCTTCTCGTCGCATGCCTCGGATGCGGAGGCGCGGGCCCGAGCGCGAATTCGAACGCGAAGCACGCGGGATCCAAGACCGATGACTCGATCGCGGACGAAGCCGCGAAGAACGGCGGCATCGCGGGTCTCGGCGTCGGAGGCGATGATCCTTCGACGTCGCTCGCCGCCGCGCTGAACCTCGCGATGATCGATCCGCAGAATCCGGTGAAGCTCGACGGCGTGCCGCAAGAGTGGCCCGCGCGCACCGCCGCTTCGCAGACGATCGCCGGCGACGCCTCGAATTTGTCGATGACGGCCGGCCTGCAATACGACGACGCGAAGATCTACGTCGCCGGAGAAATTTCCGACGCGAGCTTCAAAGTGGGCGTCGACCACGCATCACTCGTGCTCGCGATCCCCGGCGCAGGTGGCGCGCTCGTTCCGTACGAAATCGCATTCTACGCGGGAAAACCCGGGGAATCCGCAGGCTCGGTGAAGTTCGCGGCCGGCCCGCAAAAAGGCCGCGACGTGCCGGGCGCGAAGATCGTCGAGGCGCCTTCGAAAGCCGGCTACTCGTTCGAAGCGTACGTTCCGTGGGCCACGTTCCCCGAAGCGCGTCTCGTGCGCGTCGGCATGCACGGCGCGATTCGTTACGAGGGCAGCGACAAAAATATCATCGCGACCGGTCCGGGAGATTTCGCGTCGCCGTCGTCCTTGCCTTCGCTCCTCACCGAGCCCGAGCAATCGCTCGTCGAAGGTCTGCTCCAGCCGCGACATCTTTCGCTCGCCGCCAAGTTCGAGCTCTACGCCGACATCACCGGCGATCCGATGAAAGAGCAGGTCGCGATCTTCGGCCACTACCTCACCGTGTGCGGTCCCACGTATCGCCACGGAAAAGAATTTTTCGTGCGCGATCTCGCCGCCGAGCCTCTCTCGCTCGAAGCGCGCAACGCGACGGGTCGCGACAAAGAAGACATCTTGCTGCGGCGTCGATTCACGCGTCCGAATGGAGCCGGCACACGCGACTGGTTCGAGATTTGGAGCTTCGCCGGCGACGAGCCCGACACCGCATTCGCGCACGAAATCGAAGTGGCAGCACCGGGCGGTCGCAAAGTCACCGACGCATTGCACGTCGGCGAAAAAGAAATCGACGTGTCGATCGACGGCGCCGAGAACTGGGATAAGGCGACGTACAAGGAGCCGATCGTCGGTGACGCCGAGCCCATCCTCTTGCCGTGGGGACCGGTCAAAGAACAAATCTTCAAGCTGCAGTCGGGAAAATTCGTGAAAGCGAAAGAGGTTCCGAACCCGAACGCCACGAAGACGATGATCACGCAGCGGGAGGCGATGACACCGACCGACGTACCGACTCCGCCCGTGCATGCATCCGCGGGGACCAGCGATCTCGGCAAAGAGCTCGTCGCGCTCTACAAAAAAGATCATGGTGTCGCCCCGCCCGCGAAACCGAAAGTCGATCTCGAGGTGTCGGTCGCCGAAGATTCTCGCCCCGAGCGCGTCCTCCTCTTCGGTCGTGATCTCGTCGTGCTCGGCCCGGGATTTCGCGGAGGCACGTCGTACGCATATTTGACGCTCTCGCAGTTTGCGTCGGACGCGGACGTGCAGGAGGTGACGGCGCGCGATCTCACGGGAGACGGCGCGGCCGACATTCTGGTGCGCGGCGTGAAGCACGTGCCGCAATCGTCGGGACCGCCCGCCGACGCGGACTTGCTCTTCGTCTATCAAATCTCGAACAGCGCGATCACCCGTATTTTCTCGATCGAAACCGCGCGCGAGCTCCAAGGCAAACGCGTGCAAGGGCTCGTACAGTTCATTCCGGCGAAGAGCGGAAAAGGCCTCGACGTGATGGCGTCGGCCGGTAAAGCGACAGGCTTCACGAAAGACAATTTTCCGTGGGCGGAGCAGAAACCCGGAACGGGATCGCTCGAGCCGCTGCTCCTTCCATGGGGCACGACGAAGAGCGCGCGGTACGCGTTCGATGGCAAGCAGTACGCGTACGCGCCTTAGTGTTTCAAAAATGGATCGGCGAAGCCGTCGTCGATTCCGCTGCCGTGCGTCGCCGTGGATGTGTGCGATTTCGTCGTCGCCGATCTGACGTTCGGCACGAGCTTCACGAGACGCTTCGGAGATTTCGAATCGACCACGAGCGTCTGCGAGACGAACCCGCTTCGTGAAACCGTGATCGTGACGGAGGCGCTCTCGGGAACTTCCAATGCAACCGGGGGCGTTCCGAGATCGGTGCCGTCTTTCGTCACGTGCGCATCGAGAGGATCGGTGCCGATCAGCACGAGCTTCGACGGCGCCTCCGCGCTCGTCGCCGCCGAGGCGGGCGGCAGCGACGTGGCCGCGGCACTTGCCACGAACGTGGACGCGGAAGCGGGCGTGATCGAGACGGGGCTCCGCTCCGTTCGCTTCATGCTGCTCACGACGATCACGGCGAGGATCACGAGCGCCAAGCTGGTCACGCCGACGGCCACGGGCAGCGGCGAACGCGAACGGTATTTTCGCGTGCTCGACGGCATGCCGGGAACGGGCGTCGGCATCGGCGGGCGTCCGCCGCCGAAATAATCGGTGGGAACGGCGAACCCGCCGGAGCGCGCCATCATCTCGGCCACCGCTCTCGGAATGCCGCCCGTCTCGAGCGTCGTGAGATCGTCGACGAGCTCGTTCATGTTGTCGTAGCGACCGGCCTGTTTCTTCGACAAGCACTTGAGGACGATCGCATCGAGGCCCGGCGGAATGTTCGGCGCAGGCACGAGCGCCAGCATGGGCACGGGCGCCTTGTACATGTGTTGCGTCAGGATCCCCATGAAGTTGTCGGCGTCGAACGGCACCTTGCCCGCGCCGAGCTCGTAAAGGATGACGCCGAGCGCGTAGACGTCGGTGCGCTGATCGACCGACGCGCCCGCGGCTTGCTCCGGCGACATATAATGCGGTGTTCCGAACACGCTGCCCGCACGCGTGATGCGCGCGGACTCTCCGCTCACCTTCGCGATTCCGAAATCGAGGATCTTCGCGAAGTCGCCGCCTCCGCGCTGGATGACGATCACGTTGTCGGGCTTCAAATCGCGATGCACGATGCCAGCGGCGTGGGCAGCGGCGAGACCCTGCGCGATTTGCTTCGCGAGATGCAGGAGGCGCGTGAGCGGCATCGGACGCTCTTTGTGCATCAACTGCGTGAGCGATGCGCCATCCAAGAACTCCATGACGAAATACGCCGCGCCGTCCGGCAGCGTGCCGAAGTCCGAGATGTCGACGATGTGCGGATTGCCGATGCTCGAGGCCGCCTTCGCTTCCTGCAAGAACCTGTCGGTGATTTCTTTGTCGCGCGCGAAATCGCCGCGAAGGACTTTGATCGCGACGCGCTTGTCGATGATCTTGTGACGCCCGGCGTAGACGACGCCCATGCCGCCCTCGCCGAGAACGCGATCGACCGTGTAGCGGCCGTCGATGGTCTTGCCGATATACGGATCGATCACGGCGGCCCCCGGCGGAGCGCTGCTCGTTTCGACGTCGAACCGCTCCATCGTGCCGAGCGGCGCCGGTCCGATCTCCGTGAGCGTGGTAGGATTGACGTATTTTCCCGGCTCCGCCTCGATCACCGCGCTTGCCGCGCCCGCAGTTTGCGCCTTGTCGTTGGGCCCGGTGACCTTTCCGGAATCACGCGCGTTTCGGGGCGCGTCACCTTCGGGCGTCGTGTCCGGTGGTCGCGTCTCGCCGGGCGGGCCCGGTCGTGCGGTGCCACTCATCGCTCGCCCTCACTGCACATCGGCTCCAGAATACAGAAATTCGTGGGCCGGGGCTTACCTTCGGAGTACTAAGCAGGCAAGCCAATGGGCTACCCGCTCTCGCTCGCCGTTCGCTACATGAGCTCCAAAAAAGGAGCCAATGTGTCCGTAGGCACGGCGTTCGCGATGCTCGGCGTCACGCTCGGCGTCGCGGCGCTCGTCACCGTGATGAGCGTGACCGGCGGCTTCCAAGAACAGTTTCGCGACAAGGTCCTCGGCGTCAACGCGCACGTCCTCGTCCTTAAATATTCGATCAGCTTCCGCGAGTACCGCGACGTGATGAAGAAGATCGAGAACGTGCCCGGCGTCATCGGCATCGCGCCCTTCACGATCAACCCCATGATGGTCACGAAGGGCCCGCGCACGGCGACCGGCGTTCTCTTGAAAGGCGTCGATCCCGACAAGATGCCGAGCGTCCTCGACCTGCCGAAGCATTTGATGCCCGGCGGGAGCCTCGAAGGTCTGCGCCGGCCGGGAGCGAAGCCGCCCGAGGCTCCGCACGATCCCATCTTCGATCTGCCGCCGAAAAAATCGGGCGAGCCGACGATTCATTCCGAAGCCGACGCGCTCGACGGCGGAACGAAAATGAGCCTGCTCGATGCGATGCAGCACGAGGTCGACGAAGAAGCGAAGCACCCGGACGCGAGCTTCGACGTCGTCGCGCAGCCGGCGCCCGATGAAGACGTGATCGTCGATGCGGGCGCGGGCGCACCGGTCGGCGATGTCACGCCGGACGGCGGTTATGCGAGCGTGCTGCCGGCGGACGACGACATTCCGGATTCGATCGATCCGGATCCGTGCACGAATCCGGAGGCCGTTGCGAAGCTGCCGGGCGTCGTTCTCGGAAAAACTTTGTCGAAGACGCTCGACGCGAAGATCGGCGACTGCGTGCAAATCACGTCGCCTGCGGTCGGGATCTCGTTCGGCGCAGGAGGCCCGCGTCCGCCGATCGCGAAGCAGTTTCGCGTCATCGCGATGTTCGACGCCGGCTTCGATCAGTACGACTCGAAGCTCGCCTACACCGATCTCTACGAAGCGCAGGCCTTCTACGACGAAGGCGACAGCGTGACCGGCATCGAGATGAAGGTGTCGGAC
Organism: Polyangiaceae bacterium; assembly: GCA_025934595.1. Classification (GTDB taxonomy): domain Bacteria; phylum Myxococcota_A; class Polyangia; order Polyangiales; family Polyangiaceae; genus JAICXU01. The sequence goes on from JAICXU010000059.1 coordinate 8,012, forward strand.
ATCGACGATGCGTCACGCATCTCGAAGCAGATCGACAAGCTGCTCGCGAATTCCGTGTATCATACAATGGATTGGAAAGAGCTGAATCACGGTCTTTTCACCGCGCTTCTCATCCAGCAAATCGGAATGAGCGTCGTGCTCGCCCTCATCATCGTCGTCGCCGCGTTCACCGTCATCGCGACGCTCATCATGGTGGTGCTCGAGAAGAAAAAAGAAATTGCGCTTTTGAAGGCCCTCGGAGCGAAGGATGACGCCATCTTGCGCGTATTCCTCTACCAAGGCGCCATCATCGGCCTCGTCGGAACCACAGCCGGGCTCCTCCTGGGTTACGCCTGCTGCAGAGGCCTCATCGCCTACGCTTTTCCCCTCGATCCGAAGGTCTACTTCATCTCCAGCCTGCCGGTCTTGCTCCGCCCGAACGAGTTCATCGTCACCGGCACCTTCGCCATCTTGATCTGCCTCGTCGCCACGATCTTTCCCGCCCTCTATGCAGCACGACTTCGCCCCTCCGACGGACTTCGAGCCGAATAAATCGAGCTGTACGCAGCCCGCGGGCGAAGTTACGTTTGCATCCCGACGCATCATGCGCTTTTTCGTAGAGGTCACGCCGATCGGCAAAACGGACACGCAAAAATACTGCGTGGACGCGGACTCTTGGCAGAAGGCGCTGCAAGCCGCGCGAGCGATGCGCAAGGAAGACGGCTCGATCAGCGGGTTTTCGATCGAGCTCGCCGATGACGGCTACCGCGCCGTCGATCCGGCCGCGCGCATCCGCTACATGGTGAAGAAAGCGCCCGCGGACGCGTCGGTCACGACGCCGTCGCAAGCGCCGCCGCCCGTGAAAGCCTCGGTGGCGCCTCCCGCACCTGCCGCTGCCGCGCCGCCTGCTGCGCATGCCCCGTCGATCTCGGCCGCGCCGCCTGCGCATCCGATCTCGGTTCCTCCGCCGCGCGCCGACGACGCGAAAAAAGTCGGATCGAAGACGGTCGGATTTTCGTCGACCGGCGCAGCGCTCCTCGCGACGGCGCCCGCGCAGCAGATTGCGATCCCGCGCGCGTCGGGATCGAAGCCTTCGCAGTCGCGTGCGCCCGCGCAGCCCGCGCCCGCAGCGGCGGCGGGCCTCGTCTCGGAGCGGAAAAAACCGGACTCCATTCGGCCGATGCCCGCCGCTCCGCCCGCAGTCGCTCCGCCTGCCGTCGCCGCGCGAGCCGAGCCGCCGCCGCCTTCTGCGCGAGCGGGCGCGCCCATCGTCGTCCTCTATCGAAAAGAGCAAGCGCCCACTGCGGCGTCGCCGATCACGTATCGCGAAGAAGTCTTCGCTGCGCCTCCGGGCACGAGCGAAGAGCATGCGGAGGCGATTTTGCGCGCCGAGTTCCGGCTCGTCACGAATGCGCTCGCGAATGCGCCCGCTGGAAAATACGTGAATTTGGCGGTCTTCGACCGCGTGTTCGAGGGCCGGCCGCCCGCGCCGCCGCTCGCCACTCTCAGCTGGAAAGATTGGAAGCCCGGCGACGCGACGATCACGTTTCCGCGCCGACAGCGCGAGAAGCTGTCTTCGGCGACGCAGCCTTCGAACCTCGGGCACACCGCGCAGATGGCCCAAGCCCAGAGCGTGCCGGCTCCGACTCCGCAGGCGGAGCTCGCGCAAGTCGTCGCGCAGGTCGCATCGCATCTTCCGTCGCAGCCTGCCGCGCACGCGCCGGCGCTCGAAGCGCGCGCGGTCCCGCCTTCGACTCCTCCCGCGCGCGCACGCGTCGAGCCGGAGAGCGCAGAGACCGTCGTCGTCGCGCCCGACTACGCGCAAATCCTGGAGACGCCGGGCGAGATGCCGGCGATGAAAGCGCCGCCCGTTCCCGTGATTGCCGCACCCG
>JAICXU010000240.1 GCA_025934595.1 Polyangiaceae bacterium
GCGTCACCACGCTGCTCGTCTACACGCAAAACGCGGCCGGTGAATCGACGACGGTAGTGAGCACGCCGTTCGTCGATGCCACCATGCACCAGGTTCCCATCGGCGATCCGGATGCCGGCAATTGGGGCTCGAGCGTGGGCATCGCATTCGACGAAACCAATCGCAAGCTGCTCATCGTGACGTCGGCGCTGGATCTTTTCCGGTGCGAGCTCGACGGAACGGGCTGCGTGGAAACCGATATCTCGCAAGGTCGCGTCACGACGAACAGCAGCGGCGTCGGTCTCACGCTCGATCCGGCCGGAAAAATTCTCGCGGTGGGTACGGGAATGTTTTTGGACGGCGGCGGCGGCGACCTGCCCGCGCTCTTCGGCGCCAATCTCGACGGTTCCTCGCCGTTCTTCGCGGACGTGTCGGCCGGCCTACCTTCGAGCTCGTGCGAAGCACCGGCAGCGACGATCGACTCGACGCGCAACAAGCTGATGATCGTCGGCCAAGATCTCGCCTCTGGGCAGCAGTACCAACCGATGCTCTTCGAATGCAATTTGGACGGGTCGTCGTGCACGACGCGCGATCTGTCGACCGGCACGTCGGAGACGTTCAACAGCGGCGGCTCGCCGAGCATCGTCGTCGATCCGATCGGAAAAAATCTTCTCGTCGCCACGACCGACCTCACGATTCACGACAACCCGGGGCTTTGGATTTGTCCGCTCGCAGGAACGCCGTGCACGACCGAAGACGTGTCGACCGCGCTCGGTTCGATGACGGGAATGGGCGAAACGCCGACCATCCTCCTCGACACCGCCGCGAACAAAATCGACATCGTCTCGGCGAGCGCGGGATCGAGCCGCCCCTATCTCTTTCGCTGCAACACCGACGGCTCGAACTGCCTCGCCACGGATTTGACGACGGGCACCGGCGCCGGCGACAACTCCGCGCAAGTCGCAGGAGCCGTGCTCGATTCGCTCGACGGAAAAATCGGCGTCTTCACGAACGACCGCCACGACGGTTTCAACCCTTCGCTCTTTCGATGCAACACCGACGGGTCGGCATGCACGTACACCGACATCACGCTCGTCACGAATTTCTCGGTTTGGACCGCGAAAATCACGGTCGATCCGGAGACGGGACAGCTCTTCGGGCTTGCCCTCGACAGCAACGACAACTTCGCGCCCTCGCTCTTCTTCCTGCGGTGACGCGCTAGATTTCGGATTCGAAAATTCCGACCGTGCCGCCGACCCACGTGTGACCTTTGTTGTGATCGACACCGAGCATCTTGCCGCGCGAGAGGCGCACGAGCGGCAAAATCGGAACGTGCACGCCGCCGTCGGCGAGGAGCATGATGCGCACCTCCGCTTTGACGCCCGTGCCGTCGGGCATGTGAATCGCGTCCGTGTAACTCACCTTCTTCTGCAGAATGAACGCGTGCCGCTTTTCGTGTGGAATGCGCTCGATCGCTTCGCGCGTGACGTCGACGATCACGCCCGTGCCCGCGTAGGAAAAGAGTGGCTTCAGCACGTACGCGGTCAAGTCCTCCGGCAGCTCCTTCACGTCGGAGAGAAATCGTGTCTCCGGAACGGCTGGATGCTTCAAATACGGCAGCGAGTACTTTGACCACGCCCAATACCAATTCGGATGCGCGCACCACGTGACCTGGAGATCGTCGCGCCAGGAAAACGGCAGCTTTACTTTTTTCACTTCGAGCTCGTCGAAGACGAGACGATTGTAGATGCGCTCGATGGGCACGAGCTTGCCCTGGACCTCACGAAACAGCTTATTTTTCAGCTTGATCACGCGCAGCACGGAGATGGGCTCGATGCCGAAAAAGAGCTTCGTGGCGGCAAAATCGGGCCACGTCTTTTGGGCCTCGGGCTCCAGATCGATCATCGCGACGTGTGCGGGATCGACGCCGCCCGTGAGAAGACGACCGATGCGCTCGAGACCGGCGGCGCGATCGAGATCGAAGAGACACGTCCAGCTTCGATCGAGCCCAGGGTGCTCCGCGAGGACCTCGCGCCATGCGTCGGCCATCAAGACCTCGAGCGCATAGAGCGACGGGAAGCCTTGCAGCTCGACGACTTTCCCCTCGAGCTCGCCGTTCGCGTTTTCGACGAGCGCAAAATCGACCTGCACGCATTCGGGGAGCGCGGTCATGTTCGGCGCGTCGAGCTCCGGCGGAATCGCCTTCTTGAGCAGCGGCAAGAGATTCGGATTCGCGAGCTCGGCGCAAATCGCGCGCGCGTCGGTCGTCAGCCGCTCCACGAGCGGCGGGCTCATGAAGAGCGGCGTCTCGGCGAGCCGGAACGTGAAGCCACCGACTCGCGACACCAAATAGCGCTCGTAGGCCGGAAAAACGGCCTCGCCGTAGATCGCGTTGTACAGCGAGGGTAGGGGCGAGCTCAATGGTCGGGCTTCTCCGCCGCGGGGAGCGCAGCGTGAAAATCATTTCGAAAGCGCTCTTCGTAGCTGCGAATGAGCGACACGACGCGGCCATGATCGCTCGACGCGACGGCCAGGCCCGCATGATTTTTCTCGGGTACGCGATACTTGATCTCCGGATCGGTGTACGCCGAAAAATCCGGATGCTCTTGTTTCGCGAGTGAGACGATGAGGCCTCCGTATTCGTGCTTGTGCGTCGACGGCAACGCGTACGGCGCTTCGTCGCGATCGATTTCGAGGTCCGCCCACTCCGCCCAGAGATTCACGCCTCGTGACGCTTCGATCATGTCGGCGATGTGCGCCCCGCCGACGCGCGCGCCGATCTCGAGAAAATAAAATTTGCCGTCTCGCTTGCCGCGAATGAACTCGGTATGGGCGGCGCCGCGGACATGCCCCAAAGCCTTCAAAACACGGCGATTGAGCGCGTAGAGCTCTTTCTCTTCTTCGCTTCCGTGCGGCACCGTGATGGTCGTGAAGATTCCGCCGCCGTGGGCGACGTCGAACGGCGGAGCGCCGCAGGCATGCGCCGCTTCGAACATGACCTCGCCTCGCGAGACCAGCGTGTCGACGTGATAAACCGAGCCGGGCAAATATTCCTCGAGAACGCGGAAGCTCTGCTCGTCGCCTTGCTCTTCGACGAGTCGCCAGAGCGCCGCTTCGTTCTCCACTTTCTTGATGCCGATCGCGCCGGCTGACGATCGCGGCTTGTTCATCCACGGTGGCGGCACGCGCTGGGTGAACTCGCGCACCTCGTCGTAGTTGAAGACGCCGGTGAACTCCGGAACGGGTATGCCGGCCTTCTTCGCCGTCGTGCGCATCGCGAGCTTGTCGCGGAAGTTGCGCGCGACGGAGTCGCCCTGCCCTTCGAAGCGAAAATGCTCGCGCAGGGCGGCGGCGACCTCGACGTCGAAATCGTCGAGCGGCACGATGCGATCGAATCGTCGCGTGCGTGCGAGGTAGCTCGCGGTGCGGACGATCTCGTCGAGCGATGCGTCGTTCTTTCGCCCGCACACTTCGGCGATCGCATGACGAGGCCATTTCGCGTCGAGCAATTTTTCGACGGTGAGGAGGGTGACGTGCGCGCCGCGTGCGTGCGCCTGCTCGAGGAACCGCTCGCCTTTCAGGTAGCTCGCCAGAACGAGCATGCGAACGTCAGAGCGCGGCTTCGGTTCCATGGAAGTTGTCATAGGCAGTGAGACTCAGCTTAGCGCCAGGAGCGAATTCCAGGTCCTCGCGATTCAGCCATTTTTTCAGGCGATCGAGGTCTTCGGCGCTACCGGCCCACGCGAGCTCCGTGACGTCGCTCCGGAGGGTGGGCTCGATGCGGAGGGTGAGAAAGCCAGCGCCGCGTTGGACTTCGACGGAAAACGCCTTTTCGTTCTTCACGAGCCATTTCAGACCCGCGAGGTGAAACGCGCTTTTTTCGATGCGCACGATCTCGTCGCCCGGGGCGAGCCCCGCCCGCTGCGCGGGCGAGCCGTCGAGCACGTCGCCGATTTTCGGTCCCGTGTTCTTGACGAGGACGATGCCCGCGAAGGGAACGTCGGCGCGCGTGACACGAAAGCCGAGCGCTTCGAGCTGCTCCATCGTGCCGAGCTTGCCCGCGCCGTCGACCTCACGCGCGAGGATCGAATCGAGCGCAGGATCTCGCTTTGCGAAGAACGCGCGCGCGTCGTCGCCGGTGAAGCCGGCTTCCAGAAATTGCGTGTAAAATGCACTGAAAGCATCGTCGAGCGACGACGGCGTCTTCGCGCGGCGCAGCACGGCGTCGATGTCGAACGCCACGAGCATGCCGCCGTCGTAGTAGTCGATGCTGCTGTTCCACGCGCCGGGATAGCGATGGTGATTCAAGAACGTGGCGCGCGACGAGTCGGCAACCGACGTGCGCGCGTACGCGGGGCGCATGGCGAGGTGCCGCCAATAATTCACGACGTTCGAGAAGAATCGCTCCGGCGTCATCTCGCGCGCGCGAACGGCCAGCAAAAATTCGTAGTAGCGCGTGAAGCCCTCGGCGACCCACAAGCCGTCCGTGAAGCTTCCTTGCGTGAGGTCGAGATTCACGATCGGCTTCGGTTTCAGCCGTTTCACGTTCCACGCATGGAGGAGCTCGTGTCCCGCGACGCGCATGCATTGGAGGCGCGCGTCGTCGTCGACGAACACCTGGGGACCGATGCCGATCATCGTGGCGTTCTCGTGCTCGAGCCCCCACTCGGCGCGAGGATCGGAGCTCATCACGAACGAATAGCTCTCGAACGGAAAGCTTCCGAAAATCGCTTTGCATTCTTTGGAGATCGCAACGAGCGCGTCGACGATGTCGTTCGCCTTCTTGTCGAATCCGATCGCGCGCTCGAGAAAAATGAAATGGAACGGCGTGCCGTCGATGTCGCGCGTGACGTGATCGAACGAGCCACACACGACGGGCGTGTCGAGCAGGGTCGCGAAATTCGGATACTCGAAGGTGCGTGCCCCGATCGCCTTGGCTCCCGCCGGATGATGAAGCGCCCAATTTTCCGGCATTTCGTACGTGACGGTGCACGGACCGTCGTGACCACGCACGAAGAAGAGGAGCGTACCGAGCAAGACGGCGTGATCGTTTTGCACGATCCCGACGAGCTCGCCCCACGACGCGTCGACGACGAGCGCGCGGTAGCTGACGCGCACGCGCGTGCTCTTCGCGTCGATCGAAAATGCGTTCCATCCGTGCCTTACCGCGGCGATCGGCGCACCGCTCGTGGCGTCGAACGCTTTCACGTCGACGACATCGCGCGCGTAGCGCATGAATCCGTAGGCGCCCGGCACCCACGTCGGGATTTCGACGACGAGCGCGCCCGGTTGCGGGTCGATCGTCATCTCGATGTCGAGCGCGTGCTCGTTCGGCAAAATTCGAACGCGATACGTGGTCATGCGAACGACGCCCCCGACAGCCATTGGACGAGCGAGGCCTTGGAGTACTCGTCCTTTTTGGCCGCGTTCAGCACCCTCGCCGCTCGATCTGCGAAGCCCGTGAGCTTCCTTTCGTCGATCGCTCGCAAGAGAGATATCGCCGCGCCGTTCTCCATCGCGCTCGGGTTGCCCGCGAGCAGCGCGTCGAGCGCGGCGGCGGCGCGGTCGGCGTAGGTCTCGCCGCCTGCTTCCACGAGCCCGGCCACGATGGCCGCGCGCTCGCATTGTTTTCGTACGTCTTCGATTCCGGCGTCGAGCTTCTCGAGCACGGGCACGGCCGCCTTGCCCGCGATGCGTCCGAACGCGCGGGCGACGAGCCCGCGATCTCCGTCGTCGTGGCGACCGAGATCACGTTCGAGCGCGGCGCGGAGACCGGGGATCACGGCCGCATCGCGGATCTCGCCGAGCTGCAGGTCGACGAAGGTGATCA
>JAICXU010000493.1 GCA_025934595.1 Polyangiaceae bacterium
GTAGCGATGCTGCAGCCATCGCTGCGCAGGACCCTCGCCTTCGTAGACGCCACCCTGACGCGCGAGCATGCGTTTCGTTTCTTCGATGTCACGATGCGGATCGTCGCCCGTGCCTTCGAAGATCACGACACAGAGCGCGCCGCCGAGCGCACGCGCGCCCGCGGAGCTCTCGAGCACGGTGTTGAACGCTTCCGGAGACTGCAAAAGCTTGCGGAGCGCGACGGCGCCGTAGCCGGGAGACGCGGATTTTTTCTCGTGCGATTTTTTCTCGCTCTTCACCGCGCCGCGACGCGCGAGCATCGCGTCGAACGGGTCGTACAAGCGACAAACGGCCGGCCGCAGACCTGCCTGGAACACCTCGCGCATCGCGTTCCAGCCGGCCTCCGTCGTCGGAAAGGACCACGCGCCGAAGCCGCGCGCCGTCGGCGCAGGATGGAGACGGAGCGTGACGGAGGTGACGATCGCGAGGGTGCCTTCGCTTCCGAGGATCAGAGGAAGCGCGTCCGGACCGGCGTTTCGACGCCAAAATCGCACGATTTCCCCGGTTCCCGTGACGCATTCGAGGGAGGCCACCATGTCCTCGATCTTGCCGTAGTAACCGGAATTCTGCCCGGCGCTGCGAGCAGCGACCCAACCTCCGACGGTGCTGCACAAGATCGACGACGGGAAATGTCCGAGCGTGAATCCTTCACGATTCAACTTCTCTTCGAGCGGCAATCCCATCTCGCCGGCTTCGACGTCGAGCGACGGCGCACGCGCGTCCAGGGCTCGCCATCGATTCATCTTTTTCAAATCCAAGATGACGATGTTTTCGTTCGGCAAAATTCCCGCACACACGCCGCTGCCGGCACCGAACGGAACGATGGGCGTCTTCGAGTCACGCGCCCACGCCACGATCTTGCGAACGTCTTCGGTGGACTCGGGCCAGACGATCGCACCCGGTCGATGCTCGGCGACGCGACCCGCACGCACCGCGAGATGATGTCGCGGCCAAAGATCGCGCGCGTACGCGACGCGATCGGCAGCATCGTCGCTGACGCGCAAATTCGGAACGAGACGGGCGACGTCGGAAGCGAGCGCACCCATGGCGCGGAGCCTACAGCGATTTCGAGCGAGGCGCGGGTGATCCGAAAGGACGCACCGCGATCGAAAATGGAGCGCCCGGGATCGTTAAAATGAGCTCAATCGAGCCGAAATCGTGCTTGCACGGCGTTTGCTCTACCGACGGCACCGATGTCGAATACGCCCGTCTCGTCCAGCCCGAAGCTCGCCCCTTTCATGCGCGCATTCGAGCCGCCGCGGCTCGAGGCACCGAGCCCACGTGAGGCCTATCTCCTCGCACGAAACCTCGACCGGCAGCGGCCGCCGCAGACCGAGGTCGGGCATCGGATTTATTGGATGACGAGAGGCTCGTTCGGGTCGTGCGAGATCACGGCGGGACGTCTGTCGTCGCTCGTCGTCGGAAGCCATCCTCTTTGTGACGTGCGCCTCTTCGAGGACCCGTCCGTCGAGCTCCGGCATCTTCTGATTCGCAGCTCCGCGCTCGACGACGGCTGTCCGATCTTGAGCGTCGTGGATCTGCACACGGCGCGGGGATTCCTGTTGTCCAATGGAGCTTGCGAGCGCGCGATCGATGCGACTGGCGTCATCGTGCTTCGCGTCGGCGCATACGCGATCGTCGCCCTGCCCTCCGGCGCGCCGCTCGCCGAAGACATGCCGGAGCCCGTGTGTCGCGCCGCGGCGGAGAGCCCGTATCGCATCGCCGCAATTCCATCGGAGCTCTACGCGATGAAGATCGACCGAGGCTCGCGCATCACGCTCTTACCGCGCGTCATCGATTTTGCTGACAGCCGCATGCCGACCGCGGGCGAAGAGGCGTACGACATCGCGATGACGTCGCACGCCGGTGCGCGGCTCTTGCGCGTCGCCGGAGCCGATTTGCGAAAAGGAATTTTGGTGGGGCGCTCGCTCAATTGCGATCCGCTTCTTCGCGCGATCGTCGACGGCGGCACCTCGCGCGGACACCTCCTCTTGATGAAGGACCGCGCGGGCGCCGTCGCCTACGACATGAGCTCGACGCAAGGCACGTATTTCGCCGGTCGCCGCATGCGTGCCATCGAGCTCGCCGACAGCGGAACCGTGATGACGCTCGGCACGACCAACCGCATCTCGCTGGTGTGGAGGCGTTCGGGGGCTTAAATTCGCCGCATGGCGATCGTCCAAAATGTTCCGGACACGGCGTTTCTCGTCGCCATGTATCGAGCGAAAGAGAGCGAGCGCAAAGACGCGCTCTTCGTGGATCCGTATGCGGCGCTGCTCGCAGGTGAGCACGGCGCGAGCCTGGTTCCGAAGATGACCGGCCGTCATCGGATGTCGGCGTGGTCGATCGTCGTTCGCACCGTGATCATCGACGAGCTCATCGATCAAGCCGTCGAGAATGGCACGGACACCATCGTCAATCTCGGCGCAGGGCTCGATGCGCGTCCGTACCGTATGGCGGTGCCCGAATCGCTCCGGTGGATCGAGGTCGACTACGCGCACATGATCGCGCACAAAGAGAAGGTCCTCGCCGAGGCGACGCCCGCGTGCAAGTTGGAGCGCGTCGCCATGGATCTCTCGGACCTGCCCGCGCGCGAGAAGCTCCTCGCCGACATCGACGCGTCTTCGAAGAAGGCGCTCGTGCTGACCGAGGGCGTGATTCCGTATCTCACCGTCGACGCGGTGGGCTCGCTCGCCGACGATCTGGCGCGCATGAAGAGCGTGCACATGTGGATCGTCGATTACTTTTCGCCCCAGGTCCTGAAATTTCGAAAAAAATATTCGGGCCGCGAATTTCGAAACGCGCAATTCAAGTTCGAGCCGGAGAATTGGTTTCAGTTTTTCGAAGGGCACGGCTGGAGGCCCAAGGAAGAGCGCTACCTCGCCGAAGAAGGAAAAAGGCTCGGCCGGGAGGCTCCCATCCCGCCGTTCGCGAGGCTCTACGTGCTCGTCTCACGTCTTCTTCGCAAAGGCGGCGCGAATCGAGGCGGCGATGAAATGCGGCGATTTGCAGGCTATTTCGCGATGGTCCCGGTCAAATGACGGCGCGCCAGCTCGAACGATAGCCCTTCGTCGCTTGCTCGATCTCGTGGCTGCTCAGAGGTCCGCGACCCACGCTCGCGCAGGCGTGCTCGAGATGATCGATGTCGGCGGTGCCGAGGAGCGCCGATGCGACGCCGTGCGTGAACACGGAGAAGCGGAGCGCGACGTCGAACGGATCTCCTGTCTCGTCGAAGCGCATTTCGCGGTGGCGATCCCAGTAGACGGCGATGTCCTCGCGCGCAGGGCGCACGTCGAATCGCCACGGCGCATTTCCGAGCGGTCGCTTCGCGATCACACCGGCTCCGCGTGCGCACGCGACATCGATCCATTCGCACGCGCTCCGATCGAATGGATTCACGGATGCCTCGATCACGTCGACGAGAGGATTTCGTGACGCCCACGCGAGCGCTTCGTTGTCGCCGGAATAGCCAATCGCGCGCAATTTGCCTGCGTTTTTCGCGTCCGAAAGCGCGCCGAGCAGATCGCCGCGCGCCAGGACTTCGAGCGGACACGAGTGAAGCAAGAAGACGTCGATGCAATCGATCGCGAGACGCGCGAGCGCTCGATCGACGCCGCGCACGATGCAGTCACGCGTCCATTCGAGGGCGCCCTCGACGCCGTAGCCGCCTTTCGTGACGACGACGGCGTCTTCGCGGCGACCTCGCAGCGCGCGTCCGAGCTTCGTCTCCGAATCTCCATAGCTCGGCGCGGTGTCGAAGACCGTGACACCGAGATCGAGCGCGCGCGCCACGAGCGCCTGCGCGGCATCGTCATCGATGCGACTCTCACCGAGCGCGCCGCATCCGAGACCGAGCGCGGAGACA
>JAICXU010000967.1 GCA_025934595.1 Polyangiaceae bacterium
CCTCGCTCGCTGAGCGTCACGACCGCGCCGTCTCCGTTTCGCACCACCGACGCGCCGGCAAGCTTCCCCGTCTTGACCGTACGTGGTGGCATGCGATCCGGTCGAATGTAGATCTCGCCGCCGCCGCATTCGATGTGGGCGAGCGTTCCACGCGGACGTCGTAAAAGCAGCGGGCTGACGAGCCAAATCCAAAGGCCCGCGATCAGTAGCTTGTCGGCAAAAGGAAACGTGTTGGCGGCGACGAGCCCCAACCCGAACACGGCGCCGGCTAGACCGTAGACGCCGATGCGCTCGGCGAAGCTCGCCGTCGGTGCATGCACTCTCGCTTCGATGCTCATCGTGCGCGCGCCCGTGCTTCGAGCGATTTCACGAGCGGCTCCGCGTCGTGTTCGAGCGCGACACGCAGTCGAGCGGCGCGCGCCGGATCGCGCGTCGACGTCGCGAGGACGCGAATGCGCCCGGGAGCCGCATCGGGATCGAGACGCGACAAGAGACGTGCGGCGAGCTCTCGCAAATCTTCGTCACCGTCGTGGTCCTCGACGATGCTCCAGAGCGATTCGCGGAAAGCCGCTGCTTCGCCGTGCCGCGGCGGGCTCGTGCGCCACGAATCCGCCATGTCGTCGAGCCGCCGCACCCATGCGCTCATCGGCTCGCTCTCGCGGCGCGCCACCAGCGCGCGGACCTCGTTCGCGTGGGTGACGGGTGCTCTCGCAGCGCGTGCGGCTTCGGCGCGCGCTCGGATCTGCGCGACGATGGCCTCCGCCTCCGTATGCGTGATGCCGTCCACGAGCGCGCCCGGCGGCACCATGTGGACGGTGACGGTTTCGGGTGCCGCACGCGCGCGAGCCGTATTTTCACGCGCAATCTCGAGCACGAGCGCGTTCTTCGCGAGCTTCACGAGGGCGATGTCGCGATACGCGTACGTCAGCGGCAAGTGGTCGAACACCTGCACGCCGTCAGGTGTGAGCGTGAGCGTTCGCCGAAAAATGAGCACGGGCGTCAGCATGACGAACGCGGCCACGGCGACCGCAATTTTGGTCACTGCCGATTGCGCATCGAGGGTGGCTGCGAACGGATCGGAAAGAAAAACACCGAGCACGACGCCGATGCATAGAAGAACGTCAGCGACGCGGAGAAATTCCGCCGCGCGATGCAGCGGCCTCGGCGCGCGATTCCACACGAGCGTGCCGAATCCGCGTGGCGAGATGCCGAGCGCATCGCGAATGCGCGCGACGTCCGCTTCCGAGGTCGTCTCGAGCACCATCGGCGATCGTCGCCATCGCCTCGCGAGCGCGATCACGTGCGCGCGATCCGTTTTCGCGATCGAGGCGCCGCTCACGTCACGGACGAAGATCGATCGATGCTCTCTCATGCCGAATGGGGCCGGCACTTGCAGCGTGATTTTCCCGGGCTGCGCTTCCACGATGACGTCGCGCAAGACGGGCGGCCGCCGAAACAGCGGCGCAGCGAGCCACAGCGCGAGGCCGGCGAAAAACACGGCGTCGAGAGGCGGACCGAGGCTCGCGCGCGCCACGACCGCGAAGATCGCGCATGCGGCACCGAGCATGCGGAAAAGCCACGACAGGCGCCCATCCTTCGTCCGCAGCTTCGCGCGCACGACTTCAAGGTACCGCGAAACGCGGTAGAATCTCGGACCCGGATGGCGCGCGACAAATATGCCCTTTTGCCGCTGCTGCGCGCGCGACGAATCAGCGCCGACAAGGCGACGCTGGCGCTGCGCGTCGCCGAGAACGATCGTCGCAACGCATCGGAGATCAAAGCGCGCGCCCAAGCCGACATCGAGCGCGCGGAGTCGGCGGCGCGAAAGATCCGAGACGAGGGGCGGCCGGCGTCCTGCGCAATCTCCGCTGCCGATCTCGCGGTCCTCGATGCATGGGAGACGCGCGAACAAAAAGAGCGCGCCGAACGTTCTTCACGCTTGAGGGCAGCCGAGGATCGAGAACGTCGCGAAGCGGAGCGCGAGC
>JAICXU010000901.1 GCA_025934595.1 Polyangiaceae bacterium
CGCCGTGCACAATGGACGCAAGTTCGTGCCGGTGTTCGTCACCGAATACATGGTCGGTCACAAGCTCGGCGAGTTCGCGCCGACGCGCACCTTCCACGGTCACTCGGGCGACAAAAAAGCCAAGGTGGGCGCGGGTGGAGCTCCGGGCAAAGCCGCGAGCGTGCCGCCGCCGGCGAAGTAAACCTCACACGGAAAGCAGGATCGATTGACGCGTCGCAAAGTGAGTCTTTGCGGCGCGCCTTCGTTTTGTCTGCCCGCTTCCCTGAGCGTCGTTTTCGCGATCGTGACTCTCGCGCGGAGCGCGCGTGCGGTCGATCCGTTCGAGATTCAGGTCTACGACGGCACTGCGAATGATCCGAAGCAATTCGGTCTCGAGACGCACTGGAACGAAGTCGCGCAAGGTCGAAAGACCGGCGACGCACCCGAGCTCGGCTCCGATCACGTGATGCATCTCACGTTCGAGCCGTCCTACGGGCTCGCGACGTGGTGGGAGCTCGGCGGCTACGTGCAATCGGCGATGCGTCCGGATGGGCGGCTCGATTTCGGCGGCGTGAAGCTACGCTCGAAATTCGTCACGCCTCCGACGTGGAGCGATCACTGGCGGCTCGGTCTCAACTTCGAGATCTCGGCGATCCCCGAGACGTACGACCGCGGCGTTTTCGGTGGAGAGCTGCGCCCGATCGTCGCGTGGAACAGCGCGCATCTCCTGCTCGCGGTGAATCCGATCGTCACGATGGGGATCGAAAACGGCGAAGCGAAAGACGGCCCGCATTTCGAGCCTGCGGGCACTGCCGTCGTGAAGCTCGGCGGCGCCCTCGGGCTCGGCGTCGAAGACTACTCCGCGCTCGGACCCTGGTCCGGTTTCGGGCCGCTCCGTGAAGAAGAGCACTACCTCTACGAAGTCGTGCATGTTCTCTCGGAGAAGGACATCGAGCTCAGGCTGGGAGTCGGCGAAGGGCTCACCGACGCGAGCAATCCGCTCGTGTTCTCCGTGATCCTCGGCACCACGTTCGACACGCCACTCGGCGGCGATTCTCGGCCGCGCACGCCTTGACTTGGCCTCACGCGAAGACTTACGTCGTTTCTTCCGAAGGAGACTCCGATGAAATACGCACGGCTCGGCAACACCGGTTTGGTCGTTTCGCGCATTTGTCTCGGCTGCATGAGCTATGGCGATCCGAAAGCCTCCCTTCCGGGCGATGGTCCGCGCTGGCAGTGGGCGCTGGGTGAACAAGAATCGCGTCCCTTTTTCAAGCGCGCGATCGAGCTCGGCATCAACTTCTTCGACACCGCGAACGTCTACTCCTTCGGCGCGAGCGAAGAAGTCACGGGGCGCGCTCTCAAGGAATACGCGAAGCGCGAAGACATCGTGCTCGCCACGAAAGTGTTCAGCCAAGTGCGGCCCGGCATTTACGGGCGCGGTCTCTCACGCAAGGCCATCCTCTGCGAGATCGATGCGAGCTTGAAGCGCCTCGGCACCGATTACGTGGACCTCTATCAGATTCATCGCTGGGACGACTCCACTCCGATCGAGGAAACGATGGAGGCCTTGAACGACGTCGTGCGCGCGGGAAAGGCTCGCTACATCGGCGCGTCGTCGATGTATGCGTGGCAGTTCGCGAAAGCGAATCGCATCGCCGAGGAAAATGGCTGGGCGCGCTTCGTCTCGATGCAAGGTCACTACAACTTGCTCTATCGCGAAGAAGAGCGAGAGATGAATCCGCAATGCATCGATCAAGGCGTGGGCCTGATTCCGTGGAGCCCGCTCGCTCGTGGGCTTCTCGCGCGCGCACCGGATGCGAAACCGACGCCGCGTTCGGAGACCGATCGCTTCACGAAAATGGTCTATTCGAAAATGGAAGACGCCGATCGCGAGGTCATTCGCGCCGTCGACGAGCTCGCGAAGAAACGACAGCTGCCGCACGCGCAAGTCGCTCTCGCGTGGATTCTGCAGGCGAAGGGCGTCACGGCGCCGATCGTGGGCGCCACGAAAATGCAGCACCTCGAAGACGCTGTAGCGGCGCTCGAAGTGTCGCTCTCGAAAGAGGAAATCGCCGCGCTCGAAGCTCCGTATGTCGCGCATCCGATCGCCGGGCACTCGTAATTTACCGGGTCGCCGTGATCGTGCCCGTGTCGCCGCTGCAAATGCCGGCCGAGAGCGCGTC
>JAICXU010000067.1 GCA_025934595.1 Polyangiaceae bacterium
AGTCGCGCCCGGTGCGCTCGTCCTGATCGTGCCGCTCGCGCGTCCCGTCGTTCGCATCGCGGAGCGCGCCGTTTCTCCGCCGCAACGTTTCGATTCGCCGCCGGTTCCACCTCCTCGACGCGCGTCGGTGTAGACGCTCGCGCATCTCGTCGTACGCGCCCGAAACATTCTCGACGCGCGCGACAAGCCCGCGCGCTTTCGGAGCGCGCGCTTTCGATTCGAGGAGAAACCATGAAATGCCTATTTTTGTGCGGCAGCGCGTGTGCGCTGCTCGTCGTCGCGTGCTCCGGTAAATCCGACGTGACCGCGTCCGGAACGAATGGCGTCACCGCGTGCGCGAACGGCGCCGCCGATTGCGACACGCATTGCGGAAGCAGAGTCCAAGTCACCGATCCTGCCGTGTGCGACGAAAAGGCGCCCGCCGACGCCGGACCGCCCGAGGGTGACGCGGGCGCCGCGAGCGAGTTCGGCGCGACGATGGACGGCACCGAAGGTGACGACGACGACTGCAAGTATCACGTGAAGTGGAGCGCTGCCGGCGTCGCCACGAATCAAAATGTGACGTTCCACGTGACGGCGACGAAAAAAACGGACGGCTCGCCGCTCACCGGCGCGAATCCTTACGCGGAAATTTATTTGTCGAGCACGCATCCCGCGCCGAACTCCCCGTCCGTCAGCACGGAGACTTCGCCCGGCAATTACGACATCGGCCCGTGGCAATTCGACGCGTCCGGACAATGGACGGTGCGATTCCATTTCTATGCAGAATGCAGCGATCTCGACGACGCATCCCAGCACGGACACGCCGCGTTTTTCGTGACGGTGCCATGATGCGCTCGCTTCTCGCTGTCGTCGCCATTTTCATGGTCGGCGCTTGCTCGAGCACGAGCGCAGGATCGACCGGAAATTTCCCTGCGGATGCGTACGCGACGGGCGCAACGGACTCCGGAAAATACAAGATCGAGATCCGGACCTCGCCCACGCAACCGCCGTCGCCCGGCACCCTCTCGATCGATCTCGCTGTCTTCGATGCGACGACGCACGCGCCGATCGAAGGCCTCGGCATCGACGTCGTGCCGTGGATGCCCGCGATGGGTCACGGCACGTCGGTGACGCCCACCGTCACGGAAAAAGGATCCGGCCATTACGTGGCGGACGACGTGAGCCTCTTCATGCAAGGAGACTGGCAGCTTCGATTGACGTTCACGAAAGCCGCTGACGATCATGCGACGATCCCGATCGACGTTCCCTGAGCTCGCGTCGTTTGCGGCGGCGGCAGCGATCACGCTGTCGTCTTCGCCTGCGTTCGCGCAGGCGTGTTGTGCCGGATCGTCGGCGCTCACGCCGGGAAGGCTCGCGATGCACGAGGACGCGCTCGTCGGCATGCAAGCGCGCTCGGGGCTCGCGACCGGATCGTTCGGCGACGCTGGCCATTTTTCGGGAACACCGAGCGGCACCTCCGAATACGATTTCGAAGAGGACGCGTTCGGCGCCGCGCGCGTGTTCGATCGCGGACAAGTGGCGCTCCTCGTTCCGTTCGTCGAAACGGCGCGAAAAAATCCTCTGGAGAGCGAGCTCGGCGGAGGCATGGGCGACGTGAATTTGAGCGTCCGTTACGATTTCCTGCTCGCGGGACAATCGCGTTACGTGCCGGGCATCGCGCTCCTCGCCGGCGAGACCTTTCCGACGGGAACGTCGCCGAATCGCGCGCGTCATCAGCTCGCGACCGACGCGACGGGAACGGGCGCGTTCCAAGGCAACGGCGGCGTGGCCATCGAGCAGACGTTCGGCCCGATTTTGTTGCAGTCTGCCGCGATTGTGGCGGTGCGCGCGCCGTACTCCGCAGCGGGCGTGAACGAGACGCTCGGCCCGCAGCTCTCCACTTTGTTCGGCGCGGCCTACACGTTTCCGAACGAAGCCGCCGTCGCGCTCTCGCTCACGTACACGCTCGAATCGGCCGCGACCATCGATGGCGTGACGGCGGAAGGCTCGGCGCGCCACGTGGCCAACGTCGGAGCGTCGGGAATTTTTCCGCTCTCCGACACGCTTCGCTTGCAAGGAGGTCTCTACTTCAATCCGCCTCTCGCGCCGTTCGGAAGAAATCAACCGACGACGGCAGGCCTGACCCTCGGCATCGTGAGGTCGTGGTCGTGAACCGCCAAACCGCGAAGACCGCCAAGGATCAAAAATTCGGATTTTCTGCTTGGTGTTCTTGGCGGCTTGGCGGTTCGCTTTCTTGTTTGGGTCTAGGTCTAGGTGTTCTTTCATGCGCCCCGCCCCCGGCCGCATCTTTTCCCGATGCGATGCTCACACGAGGCGACGTGCCACTCACGGCGCATGCCGCGGCGAAAGGTGCGCGCGAAACGGTGTTCGTTTTTTATTCGGATCATTGCCCGTGCGTCTCGGCGCACATCGAGCGACTGCGTGCGCTGCAAGCGCGCTTTGCATCGGACAACGTGCGCTTTTGGTTCGTCGACTCGGAGGTCGGCGCATCCACCGCCCGCGATACCGATCTCGCAAGAGCACGTCATTTACCGTTCGAAATGCTGATCGACGAAAACGGGAAATTCGCGCGCGCGGCGGGCGCCGAGTACGCGTCCTATACGCTGGTCGTCGATTCCGAAGGTCGCATTCGCTACCACGGCGGAATCGACTCGGACAAATCGCACCTCACGAGCGACGCCGAGCCTTACCTCGCCGACGCATTGCAAGATCTCGCGAGCGGACGTGACGTTCGCGTGCCGGAGGGTAAGACTCTCGGGTGTAGCTTGGAGCTTCCTTGAAGATCACGTCCGCCGCTTTTTCCATTTCGGTCGCCGCGGCATCGATCGCGGCGTTTGCGCCGGCGTGCAGCTCGAACAGCGCTCCGGCGAAGACGCTGACGAAGGCCGAGCTCCAAGATCCGCAAACGTGCGCGCAGTGCCATTCGCAACATGTCGACGAATGGAGGAACAGCATGCACGCGTATGCGTCCGACGATCCCGTCTTCATCGCGATGAATCGAAGGGCGCAGCGCGACACGGGTGGATCGATCGGGAATTTTTGTGCGCAATGCCACGCGCCGATGGCGGTGCGCACGGGCGCGACGACCGACGGCACGAACCTCTCCGATCTGCCCGCGCCGATGCACGGCGTCACTTGCTACTTCTGTCACTCGGCGACGTCGATCCAGGGTTCGCACGACAATGCGATCGCGCTCACGGAAGACGGCACGCTGCGCGCCGACATCGCCGATCCCGTCGACAACGCGGCGCACGCCTCGTCGTACTCGGCGTTGCACGACGGCTCGAAGGTGGACGGCGCTTCCTTGTGCGGCGCATGTCACGACGTGACGACACCGGCGAACGTCGCCATCGAACGCACGTACGCGGAGTGGCAAGGCGCGATTTACGCGCAAAATCAGCCACAAACGCTGCTCACGTGCCAAGAGTGTCACATGCCGTCGTCGCAGACTCCGGCGTCCGATCAACCGAACATGCCCGTGCGATCGGTGCACTCGCATGCCGTGCCTGCCGTCGACATCTCGCTCACGCCGAATCCGCAATCGAACGCGCAGAAGGTCCTCGTGCAGCAAAATCTGGATCCCGCGCTCGTCGCGAAGCTGTGCGTGACCGCGCCGGGCAACGGACCCACCGTCACCGCCACGCTCGACGACGCGTTCGTCGGTCATGATTTTCCGAGCGGCGCCACGCACGATCGCCGCGCGTGGCTCGAGCTGATTGCGTACGAAGGAACGAACGTCGTCTTCTCGAGCGGCGTCGTCGCCGACGGCCAAGACATCCTCACGATCTCCGATCCGAATTTGTGGATCTTCCGGCAGCGCCTGCTCGACGCGAACGGAAACGAAGTGAAGTTCATGTGGCAAGCAGCGACGACCGACGGCACGTTCCTCACGCCGTCGGTCACGAACGATCCGAAAGACCCGCGCTACTATCACGCGCTCTCGCATTCGTACGACGTGCCGCCGTCTGCCGATCGCATCACGATGCGCCTTCGGATGATCCCGGTCGGCTACGACGTGCTCGACGATTTGATCGCGTCGGGCGACCTCGATCCTTCCGTGCGCGCAGCCATGCCGGTCTACACGCTCGCCGGAACGACGCTCGAATGGACGCAGGCCAAGGGCTTCGGCTGCGTTCCGCAATAATCACGATTCGCTGGAAATTCAGCCACCGGATGAAGTAACTCACTCATGAGGTGAGACTTTCTCCCTTGCCGACGCGCGCGTTCCTGTAAAGAACGTCGCCGGCTCGGGGGCCGAAAAACAAGATGATCGAATCCATCCGCGTTTCCGCAGAATCCGTCGTCGGCACCACGCTGCGCGAGCACGTGCTCATTTGCATGCGTGCGGCCCCGGGCGCCACCGGCGCATTCACGTCGCTGCTCAATCACATCTCGCTCGCCATTCGCATCGTCAACACGCGCGTGCGCGCGGCGGGGCTCGCCGGCATGCTCGGCTACACCGGCGAGACGAACGTGCAGGGCGAAGAGGTGCAGAAGCTCGACGCGTACGCGAACGACGTTCTCGTGAACGTGCTCGGGCGAAGCGGCCACTGCGGCATCCTCGCGAGCGAAGAGCTCGAGCAGGTGAAGTTCTCCGAGGCGTCGGGCAAATACGTCGTGCTCTTCGATCCGCTCGACGGCTCCTCCAACATCGACACGAACGTTTCGATTGGCACCATCTTCGCGATCTTGCGACGCCAACAGGGCGAGCTCGTGCCTTCGCTCCAAGACGCGCTGCAACGGGGAAAAGAAATCGTCGCGGCGGGATATGCCATCTACGGTCCGCAAACGGAGTTCGTGCTCGCGACCTCGCAGAGCGTCGACGCGTTCACCCTCGATCCGAACATCGGAGAATTTTTCCTCTCGCGTCCGAACATTCGCTGTCCGCAGCGGGGCAGCTGCTACTCGGTGAACGAAGGCAATTTCTCGCGCTGGTCACCCGGCGTGCAGAAGTGGAACAGCCTCATGAAGAGCGAGAACAAGGAGAAGAATCTGCCGTACGGCCACCGCTACGTGGGCTCGCTCGTCGCCGACGCGCATCGCACGCTCATCAAAGGCGGCGTCTTCGCGTATCCCGCCGATTCGAAGAGCCCCAAAGGAAAGCTTCGCCTCCTCTACGAGGCGAACCCGATGGCCTTCATTTTCGAGCGAGCCGGCGGCGCCGCTACGACGGGCACCGAGCGCGTGCTCGACGTCATCCCGCGCGAGCTGCATCAGCGGACGCCGCTCATTCTGGGATCGCAAGAGGACGTCGCGACGTATTGCGAGATCGCGCGCGGCTGAGATTCGCGCGGAATTTCCCGGCGTTCGCACACATAGAAAATTTTCGATACGAGGGGGTTACACGCCCATCCCCGCTGGTTATGGTCGTGGCTCACCGCGTTTTTTTTCGGAGGCCCGATGCTCGATCTCTATACGTGGACGACACCCAACGGAATCAAGCCGCTCATTTTGTTGGAAGAGCTCGGGCTCGAATACGAGACGCATTGGGTGAACATCGGCAAAGGTCAGCAGTTCGAGGAAGAATATTTGCGCGTGAATCCGAACGCGAAAATTCCCGCGCTCGCCGACGACGTGACCACCGTGTTCGAGTCGGGCGCCATCCTCGTGTACCTCGCGGAGAAGACGGGGAAGTTTTTGCCGAAGTCGGGGCAAGAACGAGCGAGCGCGCTCTCGTGGCTATTTTTCCAGGTCGCGGGCGTCGGTCCGATGTTCGGGCAGCTCGGTTGGTTCTTGCGCGCGGAGCAAAAAGATCCGTTCGCGATCGAGCGCTATCGAAAGGAAAGCGAACGGCTCTATGCCGTGCTCGACAAGCGGTTGTCGCAGGCGCCGTATCTCGCGGTGGAATACAGCATCGCCGACATGGCGACGTTCGACTGGGCGAAAGGCTACGAGCACCTCGGCATCTCGCCGGGCTCGATCCCGCACGTGAGAGAGTGGATCGACCGCGTCGCCGAGCGACCCGCGGTGCAGCGCGCGATGGCGAAAAAACCGGCGCGCTAGTGGCGCGCAGGCGCTACTCGAGGACGGTGCGCAGACACTCGTCGATGGTCTCTTCGGGCGTCGGCGCGGCGAGACCTTGACCGTCGAAGTGCGCGAGCACGCACGTGACGTTGTCGCGGCCGCCGTGGGCGTTCGCGACCTCGATGAGACGCTCGCATCCGACGTCGATCGACGGCGCGTTCGTCAAAATCTCGCGCACGAGGCCGTCCTCGACCTCGCCCGTGAGACCGTCGCTGCAGAGGAGAAGAATGTCGCCGCGACGAAGCTCGACTTGCGTGAGCGGAAGCGACAACGCCGGCATGCGTCCGATGGCCTGCAAAATGACGTTTTTTTGCGGCGAATGCGCGGCTTCTTCTTCGGTCATCTCGCCGCGATCGATGAGCGCTTGGACGTAGCTCTGATCGCGCGTGAGGCGCGCAAGCGTTCCGGCGCGCAGCAAGTAGGCGCGTGAATCGCCGACGCCGGCGATGGTCACGAAGTCGTCGTGAACCAGCGCGGCGACGAGCGTAGCTCCCATGCCTTCGCGGCCGGGTTGATGGGATGCGTCGGAGACTTCGATGTTCGCTTGATCGATGCTGGCTCGGAGCGCATCGACGGCGAGGGCCTGGTGAAGCGCGTAGTTGAGCGTGCGGAGCATCGCTTCGAGCGTGAGAGCGCTCGCGACCTCGCCCGCGTTTTCGCCGCCCATGCCGTCGGACACGGCGAGCAACATTTGACGGTCGCCGAGGCCTGCGGACTCGAGCTCACCGATGGCGAGAGGCTGGCCGTACGTGGCGTCGGCAATGAGGAGCGAGTCTTCGTTGTTGGTTCGGACGCTTCCCACGTCGGACCGGCCATACACCGTCATCGTGACTGCGTTGGTGCGAGACATTCCTCGTCTACCTTGATCGCATCCTTCGCGAACGACTTCAATCCTCTACACGCCGCGGGCGTCGGGCGACCAGATGAATTTGTGCATTTGCAGCTGGACGCGGACGGGCAATTTGTCCTCCAAGACCCAGGCCACCACGTCCTTGGTCTCGAGGCGGCCGAACACCGTCGAGAAGAGAACCTTGGGCGTGACCGAGGTCACGCTTTTTTCTTCGAGGATCGAGCGAGCCCACTCGTAATCGGCGCGGCTCGCGAGGACGACCTTCACTTCGTCGCGGCTCGTGAGATGATGGAGATTGGACCACCGATTGCGCGCGGATTCCCCCGAGCCTGGCGCCTTGAGATCCATGATCTTGTGGACGCGCGGGTCGACCGAGCTGACGTCCGCCTCGCCGCTCGTCTCGAGGAGCACGGTGCGGCCCGCGTCGCAGAGGTTGCGCAGGAGCGGAATCGTCGCCGGTTGGAGCAACGGCTCGCCGCCCGTGAGCTCGACGAGATCGGTTCCGGTTTCGAGCGCACGAGCAAGGACCTCGTCGCGACGCATGCGCGTGCCGCCGTAGAAGGCTTGCGGCGTGTCGCACCACACGCATCGCAAATTGCAGCCGGTCGTGCGCACGAACGTGCAAGGCAATCCGGCGAACGTCGATTCGCCCTGAATGCTCGCGTAAATCTCGTGGATGACGAGGGTGTCGTCGGCGCTCACGAGGCGTGATGTAGCACCAATTCGAAGAAGACCTAGGTCGAGGTCTAGGTGGCGGTCTTCCTCAGTCCTCGTCCTCGAAAAACACCGGCGTCTCTCCCGCATCCGGATCATACGTGAGCGCCGGCGGCGGCACGGGCACGAGCATCGGCGCGCGCGGATGCGTGTAATAACGAACGAGCGCCCATATCGCGCCCGCGATCGAAAATGTCGCGAGCGCGACGATGCGACCGAAATACAAAAACTGTCCGCGCCGCATGTGAGAGCGCATGATAGCGAAGGTCCGTCGTGGCCCCGCGCATTCCATTCGCCGGCTTTTTTGCGATCGCGCTGATGGCTTGCGCAGGTGGCGCACCCGCGCCGCACACGGGAAATCAAGCCGTGCCGCGCAAGCGAACGGTGACGGCGAGGCCGCCGAGCGCGTCGTCCTACTGGAGAGGGCTCGATCTCAGCTACGACCCCGATGTCGTCACGCCGGCCTTGCCCATCGACCCCGCCGATCTCGTGCGCGACGAAGGCGCGGCACCTCTCTTCGCGAGCCTCACCGCCTCGAGTCGCGCGGCGCTTCTTCGCGACGGATTCGCGATCGTGAAGACGGATCGCGCGCGCTCACACATAGGTGCATTTTACACGGATCTGGAGGAGGGCCACGTGCCCATCGCGTTGACGATCGGCGCGCTCACCGAGCTCGCGCATCTCGGAATTTCTGCCGCCGTCAGCGACGCCCACGGAAACGCGGAGGCACGCGCGCTCGTGTCGTGGCTCGCGCACGTCGAGGCGCGGCTTCTCGTCGAACGAAGAGACGCCCCGAGTGATTTGGTCGCGCCGTATCGGACGGCGCTCGGCTTCGTTTCGGTGGCGCGGACGCTCGCGGACGCGACGTACGTCCCGTCTTCGGATTTCGGCGACGTGGTCGCGCGCGAGAAGGCGAACGTCGTGGCACACGCGGCGATTCTGAAGAGCCCCGTTTTCGGAGAGCGCGTCGATTATCGATCGTTTCCCGCCGAGCCCAATCTGCGATTTCGTGCGTGGCTCGCGCTCGCGCCGTTCTCGCTCGGTGCCGGAGAAGGGGAGCGACGCCATCTGGACGTAGCGCGAGCACGGACGAGCACGCGCGCCGCGCTGCTCTTGGCGCGCGCGACCGATGCCCGAGTGGATCCGCGCGCATCGGCGGCTTACGCGCGAGCACGCGCGATCGACGTATTTTTGTCGGGGAACGGTGATGATCCGGATCTCGCGACGCTCGCGGGTTTCGCGCCGAGAGCGGGCATCGATCTCACCGACGGGCGAACGATCGCGAACGTCGTGCGCGTGGACGAGCTTCGCTCGATGATCCGCGCCGCGTTCACGCCCAAGCTGATGCAAGGCGAGATGGGAGGACGATCGATCCGCGCCCTCGCCGCTCCCGCGCCGCTCGATGGCGTCGCCTTGCAAGATCTCGTGACGCCGTCGGTGCCGCCGCGATCGATGCCGTCGGCCCTCGACGTGGCAGCGTGGCTCGGGAGCGACGAGGCGCGCCGCGAGATCGCAGCCCGCGGCGACGACAAGCTCGCCGGCTATACGCGCTCGCTCACCTCTCTCTATTCGTCGCGACCGAGCGACGCGCATGCTTCGGTCTATTCGTCGGCGCTCGAGACGTTCGCGACGATGCTCGCGCCGTCGGTCTCCGAAGCCGCGCTCCCTGCATCGCGCACGCAAGCGTTTCGCGCGCTCGACGTCGACACCGCGCTCTCGGCTTGGACCACGTTTCGCTGCGATTTTTCCGGTGTTTC
>JAICXU010000657.1 GCA_025934595.1 Polyangiaceae bacterium
GCACGAACGCGGTGTGCCCGTTCCGACCCACCGCAACGAGATGGACACCGGGCTCGATTGAAACGCCGGCGGCCGATGCCGGTCCGACCGCACGTCCGTCGATCGAGATTTCGGCCCCGTCAGCGTTCAGAACCGTCAAGCGCGCAGCTCGCTCACGGAGCCCCACTTCGACTGGAACGAACTCGCCTTCGACGGCGATCACCTCGCGTGTCTCGTCGAAGTAACCCGGGGCGGACACGAGGCAATGGTGAGGTCCGGGCGCGACCTCGAGAGTGAGCGGAGCGCCGGGGCTCGACGGCTTGCCGTTGTCGCAGCGGATCTGCGCGCCGGGTGCCGGCGACGACACGTTGATCTTCGTGTGCTTCGGTTGGGCGACGTTCGCGCCGGCGTCGGGAGCGAGCTTGTCGGCGATGGGCACGAGATCCGTCAGCGCCTGCGCGGCGTCCGCGCGACGTCCCTGGCCTGGTGGCGTGGCATCGACGTATGCGCGGTAGCCTTCGATCGCTGCGCGGAGATGGACGGGCTGACCATCCAAGAAATATTGGCGACGATGCGCTTGCGCGAGCGAGAACTGAATCGCCGGACGAGGCGCGAGCTTCTCCGCGGCGTCGAACGCTTCGATCGCCGTCACGAAATCGCCGGCGTCGTACGCGCGCGCACCGGCGTTGAAGAAGGTCTTCGCGCGCTCGACGTCCGCAGATTGCGCGAAGGCGGCCTGTCCGTAGAGGAACGCAATCGACGCGAAAAATAGCGGGATCGCGCGCTTCATGGAACGCTCGGCGAGTCGTTGACAGGGATGCCGCGAAAGAAACGAACCTGCGTTTTCGTGCCGTCGACGATCGCCAAGTCGATCACGCCGTCGCCGTCGATGTCGGCCGTGTTCATGAAGCTGCCACCCGGTAACGTCGGATCCTGAGTCACGGGTCCGAACGTGCGCTTGTCCGCGCCGCCGGGCGTCGTGACGAAGACGCCGCCTGCCGTCAACATGAGCACCGAGCGTGGAATCACCGGACCGTCTCGATAAACCGAAAACGATACGACCGGATCGGAGGGCAGCGGCACTTGGGTGATCCGCGAGGCGTCGAACGCGCCCGCTTGGTCGCCCCAGAGCAACGTCAGGATCGTTTTTCCGCTGACGTCGGGACAGAAAACGAGCGCGTCCAAGTGACCATCACCGTCGAGGTCCACGTCGCGCAATTGAAGCACGCCGGGGCTCTGATACGTGCAGGGCAGCGTGATCGCAGGGCCCGGCGTCAGCGTCGACGGATCGATGGCGAAGAGCTCGACCGGACCAGAAGTGGACGGCGCGAGCACGACGCTCGACGCGATCCCCGATGACGTCGGTCCCAGTGCGAGGCCCGCGCTCGTCCAGTCGAAATTCGTCGGCAGGTCAGGTCCGACCGTGAGCTTGGTCGAGTCGAGTGTCGCGTCGCCCGACGAGGGGAGATACCAGAATGCGTATTTCGTCGGATCGGACGCGTCTCGCGCGAGGACCATGAGATCGTTTTGGTTCGGCGTCACGAAGGGACCGGAATTCACGCGGATGGCTGTCGCTCGCTGCGTGGTCGAAGCAAACAACGCGAACCCCGACGTGATGAGACGATCCGGATCGCCGATGAGGATGGAAGCAAACACTTCGGAGGCCGAGTCGGTGCCGAGTGCAACCATGCTGCTCACGTTCGCGTTCGTCGGCGCCGTCACTCCCGTGTATGCGTTCGTCAGCGGCGCGCTCGCGAGCTGGAGCACCGTCGAGAGCGATCCGAGCGTCACGGGCTGCGACGGAAACGCGCCGCCTTGGCCGTATTGCACCTCGATCTCGCTCGACGCCGCGCCCGCGTCTCCGCTGGTGGCGCCGTTCACGGCGAACGCGAGATCGTTCACGAGGTCGCCGTCGAAATCGCCCACCACCAAGCTCGACGGCAAACCGTCGAGGCCGTAGCTGACGTAGCTCATCGACGCGGTGCCAGTGCCGAGAAAGAAATCGATCGCGCCGTTCGGGTTCGCGGCTGCGACATCCGGAATTCCGTCGCGATTCATGTCGGCGACGACTGCGCTCGACCAAGCCGCGCCTGCGACCGGACCGGCGACGTACCGCGTAGGCTCGGAAAAGTAGATTCCGTTTGCAAAAACGAAGTCCGGAATTTTGTCGCCGTTGAGATCGAAAATGGCGAGCGGGACCGGATTCTTCTTCGCGCCGGTCGTGAGGATGGTGTCGATGGGAGCGAATTCGGACGCGGCGTCGTCGATCGGAGACAGAGTCGTCGAGCTGCTGAACGTGCCGTCGCCGATCCCGTAAGCGACGTAAATCTTCGTGGCGCCAGCGACCGTTGCCGCGATCAGGAGATCGAGATGCCCGTCGCCGTTCGCGTCGAGCGCAAACGCGCCCGCGGTGTTCGTCCCCGATGTCGCGCCCGCGGTGACGCCGAACGGCAACGTGACGCGCGTCGGCGGAACGTACTTGGCGTCGGGGTTGCCGTTTGCGTCGACGACCGTGTTCATTTCGAACGGCTTCGGAGCGCTCGGCGGATTGGGCGGAAGCGGACGACATGGCGTGAACACGTCGACCTTGTCGTCACCGGAAAACGCAATCGCGAATTGATCGCAGACCGATCCTTCGATGAATCCGCCGACCGCGACGTCTCCCGCGACCATGTCGACGGTTCCATCCGGAAGCGCGATGACGGAGTTGGCCGGGCTCGCTGCCGCACCTGAAGCCGCGGTCCTTCCTCCCAGATCGAAAACGATCCCGGCTCCCTTGTCGCCGGATCCGAACGCGACAACGTCGTCTCCGGTCGGACGCTCGAGCGAATCGCCGGTGACGTTGCCGATCTGATTGCGCACCAGGATCGCGCGCGCGGTGACCTTGGTGTTGGGAATGGGCACCGAGCTGTAGACCACCGGTGCCACCGTGCGATCGCTCAAGCCGCGAAAAATGTCGATGAGCCCCGAAGGTTTGAGGATGGTGAGGTCGGTGCTCGTGTCGTTGCCGATGGAACCTGATTTGAACTTCGGGCTCGTCAGCGGCAA
>JAICXU010000950.1 GCA_025934595.1 Polyangiaceae bacterium
CGGGCGTGCAGATCGCGACGTGGGACGACTACGAAGAAGGGACCGAGACCGAATCGGGGATCGACAATCACCTTGCGATCACCGCTCGAGCGAGCGGCGACACGCTGACGTGGTCGCTCGCCGCCGAAAGCGGCGCGCCGGCAGATTGCACCGCGGCGCTCGCGGCGGGATTCGATCTCGAGGAGACGGTGCATCATTTTTCCGTGTACGCGTCGCCCGCGACCGACGGCGAAAATCTGACGCTCGTTGCCGACAACATCACTCCGTCCACGCGATCGATCTCGCTGTCGGGAAAGCTCGCCGCAGGGAGCTGGAAGATTTACGTGCGGGCCGTCGCAAAGCCTTCGATCACGAACAAGCTTTCGGCGGCCGTCGCCGCGACGATTTCGGGGAGCGACGGAGGCACGACGGGTGACGGGTGCGTGGGCGTTCCGACGATCCTCGAGCCCACCGCCGGCGAAGACGTGGGCCCTTCGATCCGTCTGCGTGCGACCGCGCCCGCGTGCATCCAAACGATGATCGCGTACATCGACGGAAAGCAGGTCGCGAAGGTGACGGGCGGACAACAATTCGATCAGTGGGTCCCCGTCTCGATCGGTGATCACGTGCTGAACGTCAACGGGTGGGCAGGCACGGACCAAGCGCACGCGTCGGCGCACGTCGCGTTCCACCGCTCGCAGTAAGCCGCGCGCATCACGAAAGCTACGGAGAGCCGCCGTCGCTTTTTTCCGCCGCCCTCTTCTTGTCGGCGAGCTCTTTCTCGCGTGCTTCGTCGTGCACGATGACACGCGTGCCGGGATTCTGATCGGTCGCGTACACGCCATGCCAGCCGTCGGGCATCGTCGGCCCGACCCAATTGAAGATCACGCGCGCATCGGTCGGCGTCATATTCACGCAGCCGTGGCTCCGCACGTGGCCCCAGCCGGAATGCCAGAACGCGCCGTGAAGCGCGTAGCCGCCGTGGAAATACATGATCCACGGCACGTCTTCGATCTTGTACGTGCCGTCGCTCGCAGCGTCGTCGTCCATCGTGGCCGACACGTGCTTCTCGCGAATGCGAAAGTCGCCGCTCGGCGTGCGATGATTCGTCTCCGGATCCTCGCTCGGCTTGCCGCTCGAGATCATCGTGGCGTACACGGGCTTGTCACCTTCGAACGCGACGAGCGTTTGATGGGCGAGATCGACGTCGATCCATTTTTCGCCCGGCTTCAAATCCGCAGGCGGCGCCACGGGCTTCGTGATGGTGATGTCGATGTCGCGCAGCCAATTGCCGCCTTCCATCTCGTAGAAATCGTGGAACGCGATCGTGGTCTTTTTTCCCGTGAGCTGCACGGCGCTGAAGCGATCGATGTGATCGGACGTGTGATGCACCGTCACGCCGTCCGCGGCGATGGTCTGCGGATGCGTGTGGAAGCCGAGCACGAACGCGAGCGGCAAATGCCGTGTTTCACCGGGCGCGGCGAGGTTCACGCCTTGGAACTCGACTTTGACGTCGTGGACCATGACGTGATCCGATCGCGCGTAGAGACCACGCACCGAGCGCCAGAATTGTTCGTGACGCTGGCGTTGCCGTCGATACGTGCCGGGCACCTCTTTGTCGAGCGAGATGTAGAAGCCGCGCACCATGCGTTCCTCTACGGGAAAGCCTTCGCCGCGGAGATCGCCGAACTTCAGCGTCGGCTTTCCCGCTTGCTGCTGCAAATACCAAGGCGTATCGCCTCCCGACGAATCGTCACCGCCGGCGCTGTCGCTGCTCCCTTTCTTGAGATCGCGATTCCAGGCGAGGCCCTTTTCGTATTTGTCTTCTTCGTCGGCGGACGGGATCTGCGAATAGAGCGGCGTGCCGTTCGTGATGTTGAGGCCGTAATCGTATGGCAGCGGGCCTTGCGGGAACGGCGGATGCGGCGCGCCTTCGAGCGCGGGATCGTTCGCGTTCAGCGTGACGACCTTGCCGCAGATGAATCCGCCGACGACCAGCTCGTACCAGCCCTCGGGGCAATTCGATTTTTTGACCGCGTCGGGCTTGACG
>JAICXU010001122.1 GCA_025934595.1 Polyangiaceae bacterium
GCACGACGTGCATGCGCTCGCCTCGCACGCGCATCCACGCGTAGCCCGCGACCTCATTCTCGTCGCGAAGGAAGATCGCGCCCGGCAAAATCGACGTCTCGAAATAATCGCGCGACGGCGTCGGCTCGATCACCTCGAGAGCCGGAAAAAGCCGCGCGAACGCTTCGTAGTCCTCGGCGCGTCCAGGCGCGATCGCAACTCCCATGGCGCGCATCCTGGGCGCGAAATGAGCCCGAGATCAACTGTCGCCGAAGCGGAGCAAGGAGAGGAGCTCGCCCGGCGAGAGCGCCCGCGACGTCGAGCGACCTTCGAGCACGGCGTCGACGAGGTCCTTCTTCACGGCATGCATCTCCAAGATCGCTTCTTCGATCGTCCCGCGCGTCACGAGCTTGTAGACGGTGACGGGCTCGGTCTGTCCCATGCGATGGGCGCGGGCCGTCGCTTGCTCTTCGACGGCGGGATTCCACCAGGGATCGAGATGTACGACGTAGCTCGCGCGCGTGAGATTGAGCCCCGTGCCGCCGGCCTTGAGCGAAATGCAAAAGACGTCGAAGTCGCCGGCTTGAAAGGCGTCGACGATTTTTTTGCGCTGGAGCGTCGGTGTGTCGCCGGCGAGGTAGGCGACCTTGAGACCCGCGGCCAAGAACGATTTCTCCGCGCGCTCGAGGAGGCTCGTGAACTGGCTGAACACGAGCACACGGCTCTTTTCGTCGACGATTTGCGACACGAGCTCCGTCGCGCGCGTGAGCTTCGACGACGGGCCGGTGAAGCTCGGATCGACGAGCGAGACGTCGCACGCGAGCTGGCGTAGGCGCGTGAGCGCAGCGAGGAGCGCGATTTTGAGCTGGGCTTGCCGAGCGCCGGTCGCATCCTCACCCTGCGCGAACTCGACCTCGCACGCGCGCCGGAGCGCGGCATAACGCTTCGATTCCGCGGCATCGAGATCGACGTACTCGACGATCTCTTCGCGCGGCGGAAGCTCTTCGAGCACGACAGCGCGCGTGCGCCGTAAGAGAAATGGCCCGATGAGGCTCGAGAGCGCGGCGAGGCTGCGCGCGTCTTTGTTTCCTTCGATGGGACGGCGAAAGCGCTCGCGAAAGATCGCTTCGCGCCCGAGGAGGCCTGGAAAGACGACGTCCATCAAGCTCCACAGCTCGCCGAGATGATTTTCGAGCGGCGTACCGGTGAGCGCGATCGCGAAATCGCGCGGGATGGTCTTCACCGCGTCGGTGCGACGCGCGACGTGATTCTTGAGGAAGTGCGCTTCGTCGAGCACGAGCGTCGACCACTGCGTCTTCGCGAAGCGCTCGGGATCGCGCTGGAGCATCCCGTACGAGACGACGACGACGTTTCCGCCACTGGCCGCCTTCTCGAGCGCGGCGCGATCTTCGTTGAACCAGGACACCTTCAGCTTCGGCGCGAATCGCGCGAGCTCCGAGATCCAATTCGAGCACACCGACGCGGGCGCGACGACGAGCGCGGGTCCCTTCGACGCGCGTGCGAGCAAGACGGATGCGGTCTGCACGGTTTTTCCGAGCCCCATGTCGTCCGCGAGCACGCAGCCGGGAGCCCACGCGGCGAGGCGCA
>JAICXU010000434.1 GCA_025934595.1 Polyangiaceae bacterium
TGCCGCTTCGCTGGATGCCGCTCGGCGTGCTCGCGGCGACGCTGTACGGCCTCTTCTCGAAAGAGAGCGCGCTTTGCATCGTGCCGCTCGCGCCGTTTTGCGCGGTCATGTGCGCACGGCTCATTCATCCGCAAAAACCGCAAGCGTGGCTCCGCGCGGGGCTCGCGTTTCTCGCGACGATGTCGGCGTTCATTTTTTACGTCGAGATGCGGAAGCGTTGGTTTCCCGCGCCACTGCCGCCGGAGCTCTCGGTCGACGCGAACGCGCACAAAGGCGCCGGAGCCCGCTTTTTTGCGGCGCTTTTGCGCTGGTATGCGCAGCCGAGCTTGCCGCGCGATCCGCTGAACAATCCCCTCGTCGAAGCGACGCCGGCGCTCCGCATCGCGGGGGCGATGCGCGTGTACTTGCGCGGCATCGGACAAGTGCTCTTTCCGTGGACGCTGTCGGGCGATTACTCGGCGCCGCAAGAGCCCATTCCCGATCACGTGATTTTTCCGGAGAGCGTGCTCGGTGCGCTGCTCATGATCATTCCACTGCTGGTCGGGCCGGCGCTCGGAATTTCGGCGTGGCTGCGACATCGCCGACAGGAAAATGAAGCCGCGGCCGCGAGCGAGGAGATCGTGAGCGAGCCAGTGCCGTCACGCGCACGCCGGCGTCGCGACCTTCGTCCTCTCATCGGCTCGTGTCTCGTATGGGTCGTCGTTTCGTATTTCCCGGTATCGAACATCCCCGTGCTCTTGCCGACGGTTCGTGCGGAGCGATTTTGGTACTTCCCCGTGATCGCCACGAGCATCCTGCTCGGCATCGCGTGGAGCTGGGTGTTCAAAAAAGCCGAGAAAAAAAGCGCGATTTTCTACAACGCCGCTGTCGTCGTGTTCGGGCTTTTCTTCTGTTTCCAATGCTTCTCCGCGCGTCGACACGCGAACGACTACACCGACGACCTCGTGTTCTGGGACGCGACTCGTCACGCCGTTCCACGAAGCGCGAAGGCGCATTTGAATTATTCGGTCATGCAGGGCGCGCGTGGAAATCTCGAAGAGCGTCTCGCCGCGAATCGCGTCGCGCTGCAGCTCGCGCCGAAGTGGCCGATGGCGAGCGTCTATCTCGGCGACACGCTCTGTCGCCTGCATCGCGCGCAAGAAGCGTGGCCGTATTACAAGCAAGGCTTCGAGCTCGCGCCGAACGATCAGAACCTCGTCGCGCTCGGCGTGCAGTGTCTCTGGGACGAAAAAGCGATGGGCGAAGGATCGGAGGTGCGTGCCGGTCTCGAGCAGCTCACCGACGAGCACCCGGGATCTTGGGTCGCGTACATCGCGCGCGACACGATCGATCATGGAGACGACGACGATCATCACGGCGTCGATCCGAAATACCGGCCGCGCGGATACAACGAAGGCCCGAAAAAAGACGAGTGATTCGGAGAGTGCTTGCGGGAAGCCGCGCGCGTCGGTACGGAAATGGACATGCGCGTGCTCGTCACCGGCGGCTGTGGCTTCATCGGCACGAACGTCGTTCGGCGGTGGCGAAGCGAGCGGCCGGACTGGACCCTCGTCAACCTCGACAAGCTGACCTACGCGGCGAATCCCGAGAACCTCGCTGATCTCGAGCGCGATCCGAAATACATTTTCGTGCGCGGCGACGTCGGCAACGAGGAGCTCGTCTCGCATGTTCTCGAGTCACGGAAGATCGATGCGGTCGTGCACATGGCGGCGGAGAGCCACGTCGACCGATCGATCTTGGGTCCGGGAATTTTCATCGAATCGAACGTGCGCGGCACGCAAGTGCTGCTCGATGCGTGCAAACGAGCCAAGGTCTCGCGCTTCGTGATGGTCTCGACCGACGAGGTGTACGGCTCGCTCGGACCGACGGGGCTGTTCACCGAATCGACGCCGCTCGCGCCTTCGAGCCCGTATTCGGCATCGAAGGCCGCCGCCGACTTGATCGCGCTCGCCTATCACCACACGTTCGAGATGGATGTCGTGGTCACGCGCTGCTCGAACAATTACGGCGCGTTTCAGTTTCCGGAGAAGTTCATCCCGCTCATGATCACGAACGCGATGCGAGACGAATCCTTGCCCGTGTACGGAGACGGCGGCAACGTGCGCGATTGGATCCACGTGGACGATCATGCGACCGGAATCCTGGCCGCCCTCGAAAAAGGAAAAGCCGGCGAGACCTACAATTTCGGCGGATCGAGCGAGAGGCGCAACATCGACGTCGCGAAGCAAATCCTCGCGCAGTTGAAGAAGCCCGAGACGCTCCTGAAGTTCGTACAAGATCGCGCGGGCCATGACCGCCGCTACGCGATCGACGCGAGCAAGGCGAAGCGCGACCTCGGCTGGTCTCCTGCGCACGATTTCGAAAACGGGCTCGCGGAGACGGTGCGCTGGTACGTGGGGCATCCGGAATGGATCGAAAAAACGCGTAGCGGCGAGTACCGCAACTACTACGACAAGCAGTACGGCGCGCGGCTCGCGTGAGATGAAAGCAATCGTCACGGGAGCACGCGGGCTCGTCGGTCGAAGGCTCGTTCGTGTCCTCGCCGCGCGTGGCCACGACGTCGTGGCCTGGTCACGCGCAGACGTGGAGCTCTCGGACCGAGCGTCGGTCGAGACGGGCTTGGCGAAAGCACGCGCGGACGTCGTCTTCAATCCGGCGTCGATGACCGAGGTCGACAGGTGCGAAGCCGAGAAGCCGCGCGCGTATCGCGACAACGTGCTCGCCGCCGCGAACCTCGCGATCGCGGCGAGCGCGCAGGGCGCGCATCTCGTTCACGTGTCGACCGACTACGTGTTCGACGGCAACGCTGGACCGTACCGCGAAGACGACGTGCCGAATCCACGCGGCGTCTACGCGAAAACGAAGCGGATGGGCGAGGTGCTGATCGAAGAGCTCGCCGAATCGTTTTGCATTTGCCGGACCGCCGTCGTCTACGGATGGCCGCAAGCGGCGCGCGCGAATTTCGGGGCATGGCTTTACGGCGCGCTCTCCCAGGGAAAAGAAGCGAAGCTCTTTTCGGATCAATTCGTGTCGCCCACGCTCGCGGACAACTTGGCCGATATGCTCGTGGAGATCGGCGAGCGAAAGCTCACCGGCATCTGGAACGTGTGCGGCGCCGACGTCGTGAGCCGCGTCGAGTTCGGTCACGCGTTTTGCGACGCGTTCGGATTCGACCCGAAGCTCGTCGTTCCGACGAAGCTCGCCGACTTGAATCTCGCGAGCCCGCGCCCGCTCCACTCGGGCCTCGTGGTCGACAAGATACGAAATAGCCTGAAAAACAAGCCTCTTTCGACACGCGACGCGATCGAAAGCTTCAAGCAATCCGTGCGCGAAGCGCCAGCTTCTTCGCTTTGACGCGGGCGTCGGCCACGATTTTTTCTTCGTCGAGCAGACAGTGCCTGCCGAACGAGATGACCTCTTGGCCGGCGACGAGCACGTGCTCGACGTCGTGCGCGCGGCACGCGTAGACGAGCTTCGAAAATGGATCGCCCCCCGGCTCGGCGTGAACGCCGTCCAACCGCACGACGGCGAGATCGGCTTGCTTCCCTGCTTCGAGCGATCCGATCTCCGAAGCCATGCGGAGTGCGCGCGCCCCGTCGATCGTCGCGAGTCGGAACACGCGAGCGGCGGGGAACGTCGTCACTCCCGTTTTGATGCTGGCGCCGAGCGCCGCGTGTCGCATTTCGGTCCACGGATCGAGGTTGTTGTTGCACGGCGCGCCGTCGGCGCCGAGCGCGAGCTGCACGCCGATTCGATCGAGGTCGGCGACTCGCGCGATGCCGGAGCCGAGCTTCATGTTGGAGCTCGGGCAGTGCACGACGCGCGTTCCTTCTTTCGCGATCTGTTTCGCTTCGTCGTCGCGGAGCTGCACGCCGTGCGCGAGGACAGCGCGCTCGCCGGAGATTCCCCACTTGCGCAGCATCGCCACGTCGTCGTCGCCGAGCGCCGCACGCACGGCTTCGCGCTCCGCCGTTTGCTCGGCGGCGTGAGTGTGGACGATGGCGTCCATCTCGCTCGCGATCTCGGCGAAGCCGCGCAGCAACTTTTCGGTACACGAAAGAATGAAACGCGGCGCGAAGCCATAGCGAATTCGCCCTGTTTTTTCCGCGTTCCATGCGCGGGCGAGCCGCTCGCTCTCGCGGAGGCTGCGCCCCGTGGTCTCGCGCAATCCCTTCGGGACTCCGTCGCCAGTGTCCATCATCGCTTTGCCGCTCACGGCGCGGATGCCA
>JAICXU010000540.1 GCA_025934595.1 Polyangiaceae bacterium
GCTCGTGCAGTGGACCGCGATTCGACCCGCCACCGGCGAGACGTTCGACTCTCTCCTCGCGCCACGCCTCGCGCTCGCGCCTTCGACGACGAAGCACACCGAAATTTCGAACGACGATCTTCTCGCGGGAGCGACCGCCGGCGAGCTCGTCGCGAAGTGGAACGCGTTCGCTCGCGCGGACGACATCGTCTGCGGATGGGGAACGTACTCGATCGGTCTTTTTCAGAAGCTCGGCGTGCCGCTTCCAGATCCCAAAATCGATCTCCGGCGCACGGCGCGCGTGTTTCTCGGCGCCGCCGTCGGCACGATGCACGACTTCCGCGCGAAGATGGAAATCGAAGAGCCCGCGTCGCGCGCACGAGGACGCGCAGGACGCAGGCTCGGGGAGCTCGAAGCGATCGCGAAATATTTCGCGAATCAGTGAGACGAAGAAGGGTCCCCCCCTTCGCGCTGAATCAGCCGGCTTTGCCGCCTGCGCTTCCACTTGCCGACGCGCTGGCTTTCACGTCGACCGATACTTTCACGTTCGCTTTCACGCTCGCCGCCGCATCGAGCGCGCCTTTGAACGGCGCCGCAACACACGCGGTGAGACGTGCGCCTGCCGCCGGATCCGAGCTCGCTTTCGCCATGCCTTCGACGCCGGCTTGCAGGCCTTCGATGACGGCTTTCACGCTGCCCGCGACCTCTTCACTCTGCTTCGCCATGCCTTCGGCGATCTTGAGGATGCCGGGGAGGTTCTTCTCGAGCGCGGCTTTGTAATCCGCCGCCGCCTTCGCGTCCGCCGCGCCTTCGATGCGGAGCGAGACCGCCGCCGGTTTGCAATCGAGCTTCGAGTTCACTTGCGCGTCGCAATGCGCTTTGCACTCCGCGCTCATCTGCGGCGGCTTCATCTCGCCCGTGCACTTCGGCGCTTTCATCTCCGCGCTGCACGAGCCCGTGCACGTGCCGTCGCATTTCGCGCTTGCTTTGAGCTTGCACGATCCGCCGCATTTTCCGCCGCACGAGCCCTTCGCCGTCGCGCTGCAGGATCCCTCGCAGGTGCCGTTGCACGTGCCGTTCGTGTTCTTGCCGTCGCACTTGCCGTTGCACGTGCCGCCGCAGGTTCCTTTGAACGTCGCGTCGCACGAGCCTTCGCACGTGCCGTCGCATTTCGCGGCCGCGCTCATGTCGCAGGATCCGGAGCATTGCGCGTCGCACGATCCGGAGAGCTTGCCGGGCTCGCACTCGACCTTCGCGGAGCCGGGCTTGACCGTCGCGTCGCACTTGCCGGCGCAGTCGGCCATGACGTCCATCGACGCTTCGCAACGCGGCGGCACGATGTCGAGCGCGACCTTCGCGTTCGCGCCCATCTTCGCTTTGACGTCGCCCATCGCTTTGATGGCGGCCTTGCACGCTTCTTCACCGCTCTTGAAATCGCCCTTCGCGCCGAGGTCGCTCGCGAGACCGCCGCATGCGGCTTTCAGATCCGCGTCGATCTTCCCCGCGAACTCTTGAATCTCCGCCGACGCTTGCACGCCCGCCTTGAGCTTTGCGCCCACGTCCGCCTGCAATTTGAACTCGCTCGCGAAGTCGGTCTTTGCGACCGCGTCTGCGCTCGAGAAATCCGGACACGCGCCGGGCACACCGGGCACGTTCGGGAGACCGCCGGGCGCCGCACCGCACGCCGCGACGAGACCAAAGAGGACTGCCGATACAAGAAGGTGTTTCCCCGCGAGAGCTTTCATGGATGCGCTTTATACATCGAGCCGGGCGCGAATCGGAGTGGTATCGTCGCGCGCCAATGCACCAGGAAAACAAGCTCGGTTTCGATACGCTCGCGATCCACGCCGGCCAAAAGCCGGATCCGGTTTCGGGCGCGGTGATGACGCCCATCGTGCTCTCGTCCACGTTCGCGCAAGAGGGGCCGGGCGCGCACAACGGCTTCGATTATTCGCGCGCGGGCAATCCGACGCGTGACGCCCTCGAAGGATGCTTCGCGGCGCTCGAGGGCGCGAAGCACGCGATCGCGTTCGGCAGCGGATGTGCTGCGACGACGACGATTTTGCTCACGTTGAAGAGCGGCGACCACGTCGTCGTCGGCGACGATCTCTACGGCGGCACGTTCCGCATCTTCGACAAGGTCGTGAAGCAGTTCGGCGTGAGCGCGACGTTCCTCGACATGAGCGACCCCGCGAAGGTCGCAAGCGCGGTGCGCCCCGAGACGAAGATGATCTGGATGGAGACGCCGTCGAATCCGCTGCTGAAGATCTCCGACATCGCCGCCATCGCCGACATCGCGAAGAAAAAAAATCTGATCCTCGCCGTCGACAACACGTTCGCCACTCCTGCGCTCCAAAATCCCCTCGCGCTCGGCGCGACGCTCGCCGTGCATTCGTCGACGAAATATTTGAACGGACACTCCGACGTCGTCGGCGGCGTCGCCATGACGAGCGACGATGCGCTCGCGGAGAAGCTTCGTTTCTTGCAGAAATCCGTGGGCGCGGTCCCCTCGCCTTTCGATTGCTACTTGGTGCTCCGCGGTCTGAAGACGCTCGGCGTGCGCATGCGACAGCACGTCGAAGGCGCGCGGGCGATCGCCGAGTGGCTCGCTTCGCATCCGCAAGTCGAGCGCGTGCTGTATCCCGGTCTCGCGAAGCATCCCGGCCATGCGATCGCGCAAAAGCAAATGCGCGCGCCGGGCGGCATGGTGAGCTTCGATCTCCGCGGCGGCATTCCCGCCGCGACGGCGTTCTTGAAAGCGCTCACGATCTTCGCGTGCGCGGAGAGCCTCGGGGGCGTCGAGTCGCTCGCCGAGCATCCTGCGATCATGACGCACGCGAGCGTGCCGGCCGAAAACCGTCGCGCGCTCGGCATCGGCGACGGGCTCCTTCGCCTGTCGATCGGCATCGAGGACGTGGGAGATTTGCGTACAGATCTCGAGGTCGGATTCGCCGCGGCAAAGCGCGCCGCGAGCTGATTTACGCGCGGTTTGTGGTCATCTTCGCCGGGCCGCGGCCATCTAAGGGAGAGCGGATGGCGCCGTTTTTCATGAAACGAAATCGGTGCGGTATACTCTCAGCCTTGGCACGGGAGCCCTCGGCTGCCGTTCCTGATATGAGGAGAACGCGATGAGCCTTATGAAGCGTGCAGTCCTACTCGTTCCTTTGGCAGCGTACTTTCTCTGCGCTGCGCCCGCGTGCAGCAGTGATTCGCCGGCGACGCCTCGCGTTCTCATGCAGTCGTATCTCGGCGCCGGAAATCAGCAGGGCGTGAACGACGCGACGGTGTGCAGCTTCTCGGCGCGCGACCCGTGGGTCATGATCGGCGACCCGACGAACGCCTCGTCCGTCGCCGACGGCGACACCGATCAGGCCACGGGAAATGTCGTCAGCGTCACCTGCTCGGTCACGCCCGACGGCGACGGATTCAAGGTCGCGGCGAGCGCGAAGCTCGGATCGCAGGGCGCGGTCACCATCACCGGTCACTTCCTCGCGAACACGCCGGCCGTGAGCGCCGACACACCGATCCAAAATATCAGCGCGTCGTTCTCGCGCGCCGACACCGGCAGCTTCACGCAGTCCACGTGCACCGTGACCTACACGACGAACCCGCAATTCATGGGCGTCGCCGCGGGCCGCGTGTGGGCCGACCTGGACTGCCCGACCGCCACCTACTCTTCGCAGAACAAAACCTGCGAGGGCACGGCGACGTTCAAGTTCGAGAACTGCGACGGCGCGCCCGCCAC
>JAICXU010000199.1 GCA_025934595.1 Polyangiaceae bacterium
TCGGCTTCGACAAAGACCGCGCGCCCCCTCGATGAACGATTGGCGTGGTCCGAGTCGGTAGGAGCTTCGCGAAGCCCGAAGACGCGCACCGCCTCCGGGGCTGCGAGCAACTCGGCGTCGGCTCACACGCTGTCGTCGCGATTCCGCGGCCGCCGCCTCAGACATATCTCGCAGCCCCTCCGGCGGCCCGCGTCTTCGGGCTTCGCTCTTGAATCCTTAAAATGGATTCTTTTCGTCCTGTCGCTTTCGTCCGAGCGAAGCGTTGGACGTTTCATTCTGTTGCAGTCGGTGGGTTCGCGGAGCGAACCGATCCGCACGCGATCTTGAAATCGCGTTTTGCGAAGCAAAACGCTTTCGCGTCAGCGAACGCGGGGGAGGCTCATTTTCCGCAGGAAAATGAGGGGGCCGTTAAGGCCCCGCCAGAACAAAACTCGCCTTGAGGCGAGTGCTCCCGAGGACGCTCCGCGCCGTCGCGATCACGCAAGCCAGGCCTATTCAATCCGCACATCACCGACGTCGACGACATGCGTGCCGAAGTAGACGTGCCACGACAGCGTGATCGAGAGAAAGAGGGATCGATCGGAAGGGCTCGCGACGTCGGCGCCTTCGAATACCGAGTCGCTCCAGCGCGCGCCTCCGTGCATGCCGATCCAAATTCCTTTCGCACGTGTCATGAGCGGCACTTCGATGCCGAGGCCCGCTTGCAGCCCTTGCCTTGCGCCGAAGCCGCGCTCGTCCGGCTGCGCGAAGTAGGCGCCGAGCTCGAACCCGACCGAGTCGACGAGGAGATCGGGACGCGCGGATTCGAATTCGTAGCCTTGGAGCCATCGCGCGAGAAAAAGGGGGCGGAGCTCCATGCCGAGCGACATCACGCGCGTGGGGTCGTTCGCGATTCCGAGCGACTCCTCGTAGTCCCAGAACACGCCGAGCGTCTCGATGTAGCGAAAGCGAAGATCGATGCTCGGCCGCGGCGCGCGCGGTGCGAGCGTGACGCCGGCGCCCATGACGACACTGATGTCACCGTCGACGCGTCCGTACGAGCTGTCGAGCGGATCGCTCGCCGCGCTCGTTTTTGCCCAGCACGAAATGCAGCCGAAAAATAGGTAAATCGTGAGCGATCGGCGATCGAGGCGAGACATTCGCTATCCCGCGAGCGCGCTCGTGACTTCTTCGCGGAGCTCCGGCGCGACGATGAGTCGAATGCGCGACAGCACCTGCCCTGCGAGCCTCGACAGCAAGAACGAGACGTCGGAAAGCGGGCGCGCCGGTCCTTTCGCGAACACCACGTAGAGAGGGTCGGCCTCGGCGCCGAACGGTGTGTCGCTCGCCGCGTCGAGGCCCACGTAGTAATCGGGATCGAGCCCGCGCTTCTCGGCGATTTCGCGCGCGGTCGCGTGGGCGTTCTCGCGGCCTTCGATCGTCGCTTGTTCTCCGAAGAGCTCGAACGTCTTGAAGAGCTCACGCCCGCGGACGCGTTTCGCCAAATCGGACAAGATCGGATCTTTCGCCGACTCCCAGCTGCGCATCGCCATGAAGAGGCGATCGTCATCGAGCGCGAGATATTCGCCGAGGGGAATCGGCTCGCCCGCGGCGCCGAGCTCGATCGCCCGCGGTGTGCCTTCGAGCCTCTCGCCGTCCATCAATCGCGTTGCCGCGCGCGCGAGCACGGTGCGGATCATCCACTCCGCCGACCGCGTCGCTTTGTGCAAATACACCTGCTGGAACATGAAGAGACGCGCGAGCAAAAACGCTTCGATCGCGGGCAGCCCTTTCGCGCCGTCGATCGCGAGCGCGGGCGCCGTCTTCGCGTCGGCGCTCGGCGCGAAACGCAGCGAGCGAAGAAGC
Organism: Polyangiaceae bacterium; assembly: GCA_025934595.1. Lineage (GTDB taxonomy): Bacteria > Myxococcota_A > Polyangia > Polyangiales > Polyangiaceae > JAICXU01. Next base: position 1,846 of record JAICXU010000199.1, read on the forward strand.
CAATCGAGATCGTAGACGCCGTAACGCACGCCCGTTGCGTGCGCATCGCGGAGCAAATAATCGCACCGATCGACGTCGAACGTGCCGCTGACGGCGTTCGCCAAGAACGGCAGCTCGTGCTCACCGCGGACGAGCGCCGCCACGCGCTCGGGCATCTGCGGATCGAGGGCGGTGAGCTTCTTGTGAACGCCGGTCGATGGGTCGAGCAAGATGCGCTCGGTCCACGCTTCGTGGTGCGGCGTTCCCGGAATCGCGTCTTCGAACAAGTGCGAGAGCGGGCCATGTCCCACGTCGTGCAAGAACGCAGCGGCGAGCGCGTCGCGCGCGCGATCGGTCGTGACTTGTTGCCAGAACGGAAGCGCGCTCTGGATCGCGCGAAGACGCGCCACGAGGAGCTTCATCACGTGCGCCGATCCGATCGCGTGCGCGAAGCGCGTGTGCTCGGCGCCGGGGAACGCGAGCGACGTGACGCCGAGCTGCCGCACGTGACGAAGCCGCTGCACTTCCGGCGTATCCATCACGATCGGAACGATGCTTTCTTCTTCCGCCTCGAACGCGACGAGGCCATGGACGGGATCGCGCAAGATCACTTGTTTTTCCCTCGATTTCGATCCGGTTGGCGCATGCTCGAAAACGCTGCGCTCCTTCCCCGCGCCGGCAGATCGCGAGACGCAATTTCGATCGTCGCCACGTTGCCGTCGTCTTCGTAGGCCCGGATGCCGAGCGTCGATTTCGGATCGTGATCGATTTCGATCGCGCGCTCGGCGGCCACCGCTTGCGCGCCGGGAATTCGCTCCGTATGCCACACACGCCTCAGCGCGCTTTCTTCGAGAGGGCCCACCGTCCATGCGAGCGGCTCGCTCGGCGCGTGGAGCTCGATTCGGACGCGTCGCTCCGATACGCGCGTGACGGTGGCTTGCGCGTCGTTTTCCGGAAGCGCGCAGCCCTCGCACGCTTCGATGCTCGGCGATGCGCCGGAACGCAGCAGGCGTGCGCGCGCATTCGCGATCGCGACGGGCGATCGATCGCCGACGATGCTTCGCCGTCCGAGCGCACGCGCGGCGTCGGCGGTGGTGCCGCTGCCCGAAAAAAGATCGACGACGAGATCGCCGGGCTGCGTCGAGGCTTGGATGACGCGTTCGAGGAGCGCGCGTGGCTTTTGCGTCGGATATCCGGTGCGCTCGCCGAGCTTCGCGTGACGTAGCGGCGCGACGTCGGTCCAGAGCGCGTCGACGCGCCGCTCGCGACACCAATGACCCTCGTCGTCCTTCACCAAAAAATACTTGATGTAGACCTTGCCGGTTGCCGTGCGGTGGATGCGTCCTTCTTTTTCGAGCCGCGCGACGGACAGATCCGTGTAATCGCCGCGAGGTGCGAGCGTGTTCGGCCTCCCCTGGTCGTCCCAACGAATCGCTTTTTCGTCGATGCGCTCGAGACGCGTCGGTGGCGAGAGCTTCGCTTCTTTTTTTCCGTAGACGATGATCGTGTCGAGCGTGCGGCCGAACTGCGAGCTCGCGGCTTGGCGTCCGAGATTCGGCGCGCGCTTCCACACGATTTCGTTCAAGAACCGTTGCGGTCCCAGGATTTCGTCGAGGAGCAGTCGCACGAAGTGGCTCGCCCGCCAATCGACTTGCACCCAGATCGTTCCGCGCGGCGAGAGCAAATGAACGAGCGCTTCGAGGCGCGGCGCCAGCATGTCGAGGTAGCTCTCGTGCGACCAGCTGTCCTCGTACGCCAGCGTGCGTGTCAATCGACCATCGGCGCCGCCGTCGAGGCGAGCTTCGTGCACGTAATCGGCCTGCGACGCGTAGGGCGGATCGACGTAGACGCATGAAACCGTGCCGGCGATCTCGTCGTAGGTGAGTGTGCGTGCAACTTCGAGCACGTCCCCCACGATGACCCTGCACGTCTCGTCCTCCGGCGATTTTTCTGCGCCGAGCTCCAGCAATTTCGCCGGGCTTCCTGCGGGCGAGAGCATCGCCGGCTTCCACGCGCGCCCCGGCCATTCGAGTCGAACGCCGTCACTCGCACGCGAAGCCTTTTTTTTGAGCGCGGGGACATGACGCGCGTCTTGACCTGCGGCGCGAGGCACAAGCGGATGTTACACTCCCTGGATCCGTTTCACGTTATGATTCGAGGTTCGCGTCGAAACCGCGCGAACGTGTCGCAAACGAGATGGCCACGACTGAAGAGCAACCCAGGCGATTAGCCGATGTGCTGCGTGCGCTGCCGGACCGAGAGCTGGCGGCGCTCATCGCACGTCTCGGCATTCGTGTCGATCCGGCGAAGCGCCTCGACACGGCGCAGCAGGTCTCGCGCGCGCTCGTGTCGCTTCCGGAGCTGCGCGATCCGTCGCGTTTGCCGCAAGCGTGCGTCGAGCTTTTGCATCGCGTCGCCGAAGCGCGGGGATCGCTCATCGTCACCGCGATTCCGCCGGCGCTCGAGCCCCTCGCGGCGCGCGGCCTCATGTTCGCGCGCGGCACCGAAGCGAAGGGCGCGTACGAGCTGCTCTTGCCGCCCGCATTTTTGGTGCAGCTGAGGACGTGGGAAGGCGAAAACCCGCGAAGCTTGCGTGCGCTTCTCGCGCAAGCGTCGTTCGAAACGACGAGCGCGCTCGCGGCTCATTATTTGGGTCGCCCGGCGACGCCGCCGATCGCGCTCTCGCTCGAAGCGGCCTGGGAAGTCTTGAGCGATCGAGCCCGGCTCGCGCACGAGATCGAGCGGCTGCCGCCCACCGAGCGTCGTGTGCTCGACTCGGTCGAGCGCGAAGGCGGTGAGGTCGACACCGAGGAGCTCCTCGAGCTCGAAAAAGAGCCGCTTCGTTTGCGAACGGCGTCGGGCGCTACGCCGTCGCGTCGTGGCGTCGGTTGCGCGCTCGAGCGACGCGGCCTTCTGATTCCGCTCCATCCGAATCGGCACGTCGTTCCCGCGGAGGTCGCGGCCGTCATCGGCGCGGCTCGTTACGCGGAGCGTGCGCGTCGTCGTGATCAGGTCAAAAGCTTCGTTTTGTCGGGCGATCACGCGCCCCGTCGCGCGCGTTTTGCGCTCGATCCCGCACCGCTCTCGGCAGGCCTCGCGATCGCGGCGCGCGAAGCGGGGAACGAAATTCGGCCGAGCGTCGGTACGCCGAAATCGCTCGTACAAAAGCTCGCGGTGCGTTTCGGTCGCGAGAATCACCACGTCGCGCTCGTCATCGCGCTTTCGCGTGCGGTGGGCTTGTGGGATCCGTCGGCGCTCAATGCGTCGCAGCCGCCGGGCGCGCTCACGCTCGGCGAGCTCGGCAAGCTGCTCTTCGAAGCATGGCGTCGCGGCGGGGCATGGGACGAGGCGCGGCCCGAGCCCGAGGTCTTGCGACTCAGCCCGGACGCGCGCGATTCGAGCCCCGTCGGTGTGATGCGCGAGATCGTGCTCGAGTCGCTCGTCGATCTTCGCGACGGCGGATGGGTGCCGTGGGATTCGCTCGCGGGCTACATCAAGAGCGACGATCGCATTCGAGGTCTGTCGCGACTCTTGCGACGCTGGGCCGATCGCGTCGGAATCGAGCCGGCCGAGCCGATGGAAATCGCGCGTCTCATCGTGCACGAGAGCTTGCCTGCGCTCGGTATGGTGGACCTCGGCCACGAAGCTACGCTGCACGACCAGAGCGAGGAGCAGCCCGCGGATGACGAAAACGGCGCGAAGGCGTCGTCGACCACGCTGCGCTTGACGCCGCGCGGCCGCGCGCTGCTCGATGACCGGCCGTCGTCGGCCGAGACATCGAAATCGAAGTTTCTCGACACGCACGTGCTCCGCATCGGCACGAACGCGCATCTGTCGGGGCTTCTCGCGATCGCGCCGTTCGTCGAAGTCGCAAAAGCGGCCGACACGCTCGATCTCATCGTCGCTCCGCAAACTCTCGCGCGTGCGCTTTCGGCGGGCTACGAGGCCGACGCGCTTCGCCAGCGCATCGAGGCGATCGCGCCGCTTCCCGAGTCGCTCTCGCGCACGCTCGCGCAGGCGAGCGTCATTCTCGGTCGGGCCACGTTCACCGGCGCCGGCGGTTTCTTGTGGGTCGAGGACGGCAACCTCCGCGAAATGCTGCGCACGCGTCGCGCCACCGCGGAGCTCTTCGTCGATCCCTCACCACCAGGCGGCCTCTTGGTGCAACCCGGCGTCGACGTGGAGCGTCTGTCGCGACGCTGCCGAACGATAGGCATCGAGTTGGTAAGCGAGGGCCAAGTGGTGCGAGCCAGGAGCATCTCGTCGGGGCGTGCGACGGCTCGGGGGGCTGGCTCGAAGTAGGCGAGCGTGATCGCGACGGCGCGGAGCGTTGATCGGAGCACTGACGGTAAGGCGAGTTTTGTTCTGGCGGGGCCTTAACGGCCCCCTCGTTTGCTTCGCAAACGAGCCTCCCCCGCGTTCGCTGTCGCGAAACGTTTTTGCTGCGCAAAAACGCAGGTCCAAGATCGCAAAGATATCGGCTCGCTCCGCGAGCCCACGGGCTGCAGACTGTGGCCGAGTGAAACGAGGCGATACGCCAGCGATCTTGAGCCCGCGTTTTGCGAAGCAAACGCTTTGCGTAAGCAACGA
>JAICXU010000605.1 GCA_025934595.1 Polyangiaceae bacterium
ACTCGAAGAGCGCGAAGCCGTCGTCGTCGATCGCAGGGATGCGTCCGAAAGGCTGCCTCTTCAAATGCGCGGGCTGTTTGTGCTCGCCTTTCGTGAAGTCGATCACGTTCATCTCGAACGCCGTACCGAGCTCGTGCAGCGTCATGAGCACCTTGCGCGTGCAGGTGCTGAGCGGATTGCCGAAAACTTTGATCATGAGAGCCTCCGCGTTCGTCGCTACTACGCCGGCGCGCGCGGAGAAACGGTCAGGGCGGGGTGACCGGCGATTTCACTTGGACGACGCTCGTCAGAAGCACGATGTCGACTTCCGGCTCCGCCGTGCCTTGCCGCACGAGCGCGTAGGTGGCGCGTTGCCCGCAACCCTCTGCGACGTAGAGGGGCTTGCCGAGATCGGCCGTGTAGAGAATCCGCGCCGTGACTCCCGCGGATGCGCACGCGAGATCGAACGCGCCGCTAGCCGCGATCGCCGCCGTCTTCGCGTCGCGATCGGTGAACGGAAATGCGCGTCCATCGCTCGCGACGTAACGCGCGCCGGTCGTCGCGCTTGGTGCCGGCGCGATCATCGTCGCGGGCGCCGGCGTAGACGTGACCGCTCCGTTCGCGATCGGAGCGGGCGACGGCGGAGGCGATCCCATTTTCGTCAGGCTCGCGGGCGCGGCCGCGACATCGGTTTCGTTACGGCTCGTGCATTCGTACGGCGTGTCGGGCGAGTCGTCGCGATACACGCAGTCGACGATCATTTTTTTTCCGCAACCCGTGACCTCGTAGGCGCGGCCGCTTCCTTGTGGACGCGCGTCGGCGACCTTGATGCGCGCTTCCGGACAGCCCCAATGCTTCGACGCGTACTCCGCTGGATGCGGCGAAACGCACGCCGTCGATAGCAACAAGAGAGGAGCGAAGAAAATGGGCACGCGCGGGCTCATGATGACTTTCTTCGTGCTCGCTCTGCGGCGCGGAGCCTACGCCGGGCGTGCGGAGCGAGCAAGGCGTGACAACGCTCCGAACCGCGCGTTTCGAATCATAGGTCAGGCTGTCTCGATCTCGCGCGCGAGACCGTCGAGGCATCCACTCCAGCCCTTTTCGTGCGAGTCCCGCGTGGCTTCATCGGCGATGTTCTCGTGAATGACGATCACCTCGGTCTCGTCGCCGAGCGCTTCGAACTTCACCGTGACGAGCGACGTCGAGGGCGCGCCGTCGTCGATGGTCCACGTGTAGACGAGCTTGCGCGGCGCCTCGATCACCCGAAATTCGCCCTGAATCGTGACCTGACCACCGTCGGGCAGCGCGTTCACGATGCGATAGCGACCTCCGACACGCAGATCGACCTCGGCGTCGGCGCACGTCACCGGCCGAGGTCCCCACCATGCACGGAGCTGCTCCGCGCTCGTCCACGCCTCGAACACGCGTTCGATGCGCGCGCGGATTTTTCTTCGGGCTACGAGCGCGATACCTGCCGTCACTTCTTTTCTTTCTTGTCGTCGCCCTCGAGATGACGGGCGAGCTCTGCCAACGTCCGATCCCAGAACGGACGCCAGCGTTCGAGAAACGCGGACGCGTCGGCGAGAGGGCGCGCCTCGAGATGACAGCGATGGTACCAACCGTCGCGTTTGCGTTTCACGAGACCCGCGCGTTCGAGAACACGCAGGTGCTTGCTCACGGCGGCGAGCGTCATGTCGAACGGCTCGGCGAGCTCGGTGACGGAAGCTTCGCCGCGCGACAAGCGGACGAGGAGCCCGCGACGCGTGGGATCCGCGAGCGCCGAGAACACGGCGTCGAGCTTCTCTTCGCGCTTCCGCGCACTGCCGCTTGACATGACGTAGGCATCACTATACCAAATGGTTAAATAATTTCCACCCGAGAAAATAGGAGCGTTCATGGCCATCATTCATCAAGAGATCACGTTCTCTGCCGCACCTTCGGACATCTACCGGGCGATCGTGGACGCGAAGAAGTTCCAAGAGATCACCGGTGCGCCGGCGAGCGGCGAGGGTACCGAGGGCGGAGCGTTCTCCGCGTTCGGCGGTCACGTGACGGGTCGGCATCTCGAGCTCGTGCAAGGCAAACGCGTCGTCCAGGCCTGGCGTGCGAAGACGTGGCCCGAAGGCGTGTACTCGGTCGTACGCTTCGAGCTCGTCCCGGAAGGCAAAGGCACGAAGCTCGTCTTCGATCACGAAGGCTTCCCCGAGGACAGCAAGGATCACCTCGCGCAGGGATGGCATTCGAACTACTGGGACAACATCAAGAAGAGCGTGAGCTGACCGTCGAACCTTCCGGCGATCGGAAATCGATCGCGAGCGTGTGCCGTGAGCTTGCCGCGGCTCGACGGATCGAACGTGGTCACAGCGAGAACGAGACCTTCGCCGTCGACGATCCCGGGCTCGGGAGCGCGAGGCTCCGCACCGCATCGATCACGCAATCGATTTTGTCCGATGCCTCTTTGCTCGCGCTCGCAGCCCCCAGCGTTCGAAAATGCCCTTCGGGCTTCGTGCTCGATTTCGTGGGTTTTTTGCGGTGTTTTTTCGATGCCGGCTTCTTCGTTTCCGATCCGGGCGGTGCCGGCGGGCCGGCGACGACGTAGCCCGTCAGATCGATCGTCCCGTTCGCGCCTCGCTTGCATTGATCGATCGCGCGGCGCGTGGGCTGTGAGGCATCGATCGCGAACGTGACCTTCTCGGGCTCCCACGTGACGGGTGCTCGTCTCGACGCCGAGTCTCCCCCGAACGAATGCGTGACCTCGGCCTCCCCGCCGACCGGCGCGGGCCATTGCGAGCGCGAGAGAAGATCGAGGAGACACTTTTCGGTGTCGCGATCGCCGAGCGTCGAGGCTTGGAGATAATCCCAGCGAACGTGGCCCTGCGTGTCGATGCGCATGAACACGGTGACGTCGCCGCCGAGGCTCGAGACGTGGGCGCGGCCCGCCACGAGACACGCTTCGATGTCGTTCTCGATGCCGCCGAACGCGCCGTCGATGGCGTCGTTGTCGATCGAGCCGAGCTCCTCTTGTACGACCGGCGCGGCAGGAGGCGGCGCTTCTTCTTTCGGCGGATCGGGAGCCGGCGGCGGCTTCGGCGGCGGCGGCGAGCTACACGCGCAAGTCAGCGTGACGAGGCCCAAGGCAAAAGCAGCGCGCATTCGCTCCTACGATAGACCTTTCTCGTGTTTCGCGCGCCAGGCGCTCATCGACGAGGCTCACGGTCTACGACGAAATCATGGCGCAGCTGCTTGACGCCGTGGATCGACGAAAGCGCTTGTTTTAGGCTGAATCGCCGTCTTCGTGGAGCCAGGC
>JAICXU010000236.1 GCA_025934595.1 Polyangiaceae bacterium
CGCGCGACGACGAGAGCCCTCGTCCCGGCGGCTTCGCGAACGGAGTCTGAAACGGCCGGCCCGCTCCTCCGCTGACGAGATGAGGAATGGAATTGGCGAGGAAAATTCCGCCGAAAAAATACGAAACGATGTGGGTCCAGATCACGTGGCGAGGATACGCGAGCGGGCCGCCTCCGATCGTCTTCTCCTCTCCTCTCATGTCGCGCATCTCGTAGACTCTCCGCCATGGGCCTTCTCACCTTCGCTCTCAACGTGACGCTCGACGGCTGCATCGATCACACGCAGGGGATCGTGGACGACGAGCTACTCGATTATTGGACCGCGCTCATGGATCAGGGCGGCGCGATGCTCTTCGGCCGCAACACCTACGAGCTGATGGAAGAGGCGTGGCCCCCGGTCGCTCGCGACGAAAAAGCGCCGCGCGTGATGCGCGAGTGGGCCTCGAAGCTCGAGGCGAAGACGAAGTACGTCGTGTCGCGCTCGCGCAGCGATTTTCCGTGGCAGAACACGATTCGCGTGGAGGGCGATCTTCGCGAGGCGATCCTCGCGCTGAAAGACAAGACCGCGCGCGGCCTTCTCGTGGGAGCGCCGAAGCTCTCCGCAGCGCTCGAGGAGCTCGGGCTCATCGACGAGTACCGCATCGTCATTCATCCGGTCGTGAGCGGCCGCGGGCCGACGCTCTTTCATGGTCTCTCGAGCCGGCGGGAGCTCGAGCTCGTCGCGACGCGGCGCTTCGCGTCCGGCGTGATGGAGCTGCACCTTCGTCGCAAAGCGAATTGAGCGAGGCGAGCCCCGATGGAAATGGCCTATGGCGATCGATGGAAGAAGGAGATCGCGGCGATGCAGCGCGTGCTCGCCGGCTTCGACATGATCGAAGAATGCAAGTGGGGAAAGCCCACGTACACGGCCGAGGGAAAGAACATCGTCATTCTCATCGGCTTCAAGGAGTACTTCGCGCTCGCGTTTGCTCGCGGCGCCCTTCTCGCCGATGCGAAGAAGCTGCTCGTGCAGCTCGGTCAAACGCAGTCCGGGCGCGTGATGAAATTCACGAGCGTGAAGGACATCCGAGCGAACGAAGCGACCATCAAAGCCTACGTGCGCGAAGCGATCGGCATCGCGAAGCTCGGGCTGCGCGTCGCGCCGAAAAAGACGTCGGACTTCGTCGTGCCCGCGGAGCTCACGGCGCGCTTCGAGAAGGACACGCGCTTGAAGAAAGCGTTCGACGCGCTCACGCCGGGAAGGCAGCGAAGCTGGCTCTATCACATCGCCCAGGCGAAACGGCCCGCGACGCGCGAGGCGCGCATCGACAAAGCGAAGCCCGTCATTCTCGCGGGGCGAGGATTTCTCGAGAGGCGCTCAGGCGCTCTCTGACGACGGAACGTCGGCCTATCGGCGCACCGACGGTGGTCTCGACGCCGAGCCCGGACGGCAAGTCTCACCGCTCTCCGGCCCGACGCGCGCGACGTGGTCGTGGCACACGCGTGCCACCCGAGCTCTCGTTTTCTCGAGAAAACAAGCCCTGTGCGAGCGGCGCGCGCGTTGCTCATGAAGCGGCATGATCTATCGCAAGGCGCCTCGTCGCCCGGTTCGTCTTCTCCTTAAAGTGGCTGCCGTCTCGACTCTTGCCGTCGCGGGCGCGTGTGGCGGCGTCGTCGACGACAATCAGCTTCACGGTATGGTGTGCAATTCGGATGGCACCTCGTGTGGTCCCGAGCACGACGACGCCGGCGCCGGAGGCGGGCTCGTCGACTCCGGCAGCAATCCGTGCGCGCAAGGCTGCGGGCTCGTCCCGAGCACCTACGACGGCGGCGACGATGCCGACGTGCCGGGCGACGCGGGCGTCATCGGAGTCGTGGTCAATCTGGACAGCGGCGAGGATGACGATGCGGCGGTCGTCGTCGGCGTGGTACCGCATCGGTAACCATGAAGGCGCCGTTCGAGATCGAGTGGATGGGCGGACCCGCCGAGCATTGCTTTCGCAAAGCGCGTCCGAGCACCGAGTCGCTCCCGTGGGGCACCGTCGACACGTCGAAGTTCTCGGCGGCCGCGCTCGACATGGCGCGCGCGTCGTGGACCGAGGTCGCGATCAACGAGTATCGCGCCGTCGCGTCCTTCGCCGAGGTGCTCCGTGCGCTCGTCGACACGAAGGCGCCGCTCGATTTGATCGGAATGACGAGTGATTTTCTCGCCGACGAATGCTCGCACGTCGAGATCGCGAGCCGCATGGCGATGGAGCTCGGCGGCGCGGTCGAGCGAATGGTCGACCTCGATCGCTTCGCAGTGCGACCGCGGACGGCGAACGCCTTTCAACGCGCGAACGAGCTCGTGCTCCGTGTGAGCTGCGTCGCAGAGGCGTTCGCGGGCGGAACGGCGACCGTCAGCTACGGTCGCACGACCCACGAGCTTCCGCGGCAAGCGTACGAGACGATCCTCCGCGATGAATCGCGTCACCGCAGGATGGGCGGCATCTATCTCGAGTGGGCGCTCGAAAAAATGGACGAGAAAGAAGTCGAGCGTCTCGGCGACGTCCTCTTCGATGCGCTGAAGAGCGTCGCGCCATTTTGGAAATCGCCGTCGAAGAAACGAAGCGCGCCGGACGCGGCGACGCAGGACGAGCTGCAAGCGCTCGGTTGGCTACCCTCGTCGACGTTCGCGGAGGTTGCGCGCGAGGTCGTCTTGCGCGACATCGTCGAGCCGCTCGCGACCGTGGGCATCACGATCAGCGAAGAAGAGCGAGCCCACCTTTTCGGGTGAGATCCCCCAAATCGCCGGCTTCAGCGGCTCAGGGGGAGGTAACCGATCTCAGCCACCTAGGATGTGCTAATCACGGCACCGTGAAATTCGTCACGAGCGCGATGACCGCTGGCGCGGTGCTTCTCGCCGCCGGCTCCGCGCGTGCCGATATTTCCTCGTGGCTCGCGATTGGCGGCGGCTACGGCATCGAGCGCAATCCGGTGCATTCGTCGAGCGACAGCGCGGGTGCGTTCAGCGCATCGCTCGGCGTCGGAAGCTCGCCGCGAAAAGCGATCGTCGTCGGCGGAGTGTTCCGAACCGTCACCTACTTCGAGCTCGGCACCGACGTCGGGATCGCCGCGCGTTTCGCGAGCGGCGGATTCGCACGCGGACAGTGGGGAGGCGCGTTCGATCTCGGCGTGCTCGCGAGGCCGTGGCGCGACGGACAATACGGACGCTATCCGTTGCAAGGCGTCTTCACGATCGGCGCACCGTGGGGTCTCGAGCTCGGGCTCGGCGTGCAAGCGGTGAATCTCGGAGGCAATCCCCAAACGCTCGGCGGCTTCAGCGTGCTCGAGATCGATCTGCTCCGGCTCACGGTGATGCGACAAGGCAAGACGGACGCGAGCTGGTGGAACGCATCGCCCGCGGGCGGACACTTGGACGAGCCGGAGAGGTAAGACCGAGGCCTCGACCTCGGCCCGAGATCTAGGCGGCTTTTTCGGTTTTTTGCATCACCCGCGCGAGCACGATGCGCGCGACTTCGTTGTCGTAGAGCAGCGTGTTGTGTCCGCGGTGACGGAGCACGATGCGATCGCCGTGCGCGAAGAACGCGCTCTCGACGGGGAAGACGAGCTTGTCGGCGGTGCCGATGATCGACGTGTGAGGAACGTCCGCGCGCGCGGTGGCGCGCATGCGGGCGAGGAGCTCGCTGTCGGGATGCAGATCGGCGCCGACGAAATACGGAAAGAACGAGGCTGCCTTCGCGCCGCCGAACGGCGTAGCGAGCGAGATCGTCTGCACGACGCGCTGGTAGCCGCCGAGCTCGTCGACGTAATAGCGAGAGACGAGACCGCCAAGGCTGTGGCCGACGAGATGCACGCGGGTCGTGCGCGGAATTTTGTCGACGAGCTTCGCGAGCGAGAGCGCGATGCGGCGCACTCCGACGCCCGGAAGATGCGTGAACGTCGACGAGTGAATGCCTTCGGCGTCGAGACGTTTGCGAAGCGGACGAAAGACGCCCGCCGTCGCCATGAATCCGTGCACGAGCACGACGACGTCTTCACCGTCATTCGGCGCCGGCACGATCGGCGAGATGTCGAGCGGCCACGCTACGGCTTCGCGCAGCGTAGAGATGGCCTCGACCCCCAACCATCGACTTCGTTGCAACCGAGGCATGCGAACCATCTCAACAATGAAAGAAGCATGATTCGTGCGCGATTTTCCAATTTTCCGGTGGTATATACCGGCGGTGGCGCTTTCTCCCATCTTCTCGCACATCATCGAGGTGGGCGATTCCGATATCGATTTCCTCGGGCACGCGAGCAATCTCTCGTATTTGCGCTGGGTGCAGGACGTGGCAATTGCGCACTCTGCGGCGGTTGGCCTCGATTACGAAGCCTACAAAAAGATGGGCGGCGTCTTCTTCATCCGCCGTCACGAGATCGATTATCTGCGTCCAGCTCTACGCGGCGACCAGCTCGAGGTGCGAACGTGGGTCGACAGCGCGATGGCGGCGAAGACCGACCGACGCACCGAAGTGCGCCGCGCCGGCGACGGCATGGTGCTCGCGAAGGCTTCGACGATTTGGGGCTTCGTCGAGATCGTGAAAGGCCGGCCCGTGCGCATTCCGGAGATCGTGCGCGTCGCATTCACGGCGCCTGACGAAGTGGCGGCGCGTATCGAAGTCGCGCGCATGCTCGGCGAAATCGGACGAACGAAAGAGAGCGGAGACGCATGACGACGGACGAGGAGAGGCTCGACGAGGCGAGCGCGGCGCAATGGGATGCGGTCGAAGAAGCGACCGAGCTCCTGCACGAAGAGCGCTTCTACGACGCGCTGCTTTTTTTGCGCGGCGTGCTCAAGTCCGATCCGAAGAACGCGTACGCCTTTCATTTTCTCGGCGTGGCGCTCTTCGAAACCGGTGAGCTCGAAGCGTCGCGTGACGCGTATCGGGCGGCGCTGAATCTGTCGCCGAAATATTTGGGAGCGCGCGTGGCGCTGTCACACGTGCTTCGCAAGCTCGGCGACACGCGTGAATCCTTGAAAGAAGGAATGGCGGCGCTCGCGCAAGCGCCGGGCGACAGCGACGCCCTCCACGCGGTCGGCCTCACGTATCTCGCGCGCGGGGACAAGCTCGCCGCGAAAAAATATCTCGAGGCTTTTCTCGAGTCGGGACCGGAGTTCGAGGTCGCGACCGAAGTGCGCGCGACGCTCGCGGAAATCGCGGGCGGCGGCATTCCCGAGCTCGACTGATCAAAGTCGCTCGACGCTGTCGATGAGCAGAATCTGCTCGCAGAGGCCCATGTGCTCGCTCGAGCCGCGCGCGAAGACGTGTCCGCGGACGAGCACGTCCTCCGATCTCCAGATTCTGCCGATGTCGGTGCGTTGCGTGAGACAGAGCGTGTCGGGTGTTATCCCGGCGTCGTGCGCAGCGTCCTTCGCGCCGCGATCGTAGAGCACCCAGTTTTCCATGAACGCGAACCACTCGCCGGCGATGACCACTTTCTTCATGTGCGCGGCCGCGCCCGCATGGACCACCGCCGACACGGTCGTCGGAACGTAATCGCGCTCGGGAATCACATCGAACGAATCGAGGGCGAGCGTCCTGCGATCGACCCGCGTCGCGTCCTTGCTCGAGGAAATGGCTCGAAAACGGCCTCGCGCGCGCGCTCGCACGACCGTTTGCGGTGTGACGTTCGCCGGATCGAGCGCGCCTTTCTCGAGGCGTAGACACGTCGGCGCGCCCGGCGTGTCGACGTTCGGAAATCCAAACGCACCGAGCGTGATCACATCTCGACACGAGGCCGGCGGATCGCCCGCCGGGTTCTTCCGCGGCGGCTCGAAGACGGTGTCGATCGTGACGTTCTCGCCCGACCACCTCGGCGTGTCGAGCTCGAGATCGCGCGGGTTCACGAGCGGGTAGCGCGGATCGTTCGCGTC
>JAICXU010000423.1 GCA_025934595.1 Polyangiaceae bacterium
CTCGGCGAAGAGCTTCGCGCGGTAATACGGCCATCGCGCGATAAGCGTGATTGGAGCTTCGTCGGTCTCCGTAGCGATGTGATCGGGATCGTCCGAGACCGCGATCGTACCACTCGACGACACGTGCACGACGCGATGCACGCCCGCTTCTTTCGCCGCGTCGAGCGTGGTCTTCGTGCCGTCGACGTGCACGCGATACATCTCTTCGGCGTCTTCCGGTTTGCGCGAAACGATGCCGGCACAATGAAAGAGACCGGCGCACCCTGCCGCCGCATCGCGGACGCTCGCCGCGTCGAGCACGTCACCTTTTCGAACGACGACTCCGGGATCTTCGGTGAATTCGGATTTCGACCCGCGCGCGAGGACGACGACCTCGTGGTCGTGATCGCGCAGGGCACGCACGAGATGCGCGCCCAAGAAGCCGGTGCCGCCAGTGACGAGGTATCGCACGGCGGCGGAGCATAATGCGTCTCGCAGCCGAAATCAGGACTTCCGGCGACGCCTCAGCGTGAGTAGCGCGGCGAGCCCGAGCCCCACGAAAGCCGCGGTTTTCGGCTCGTTTCGCGTGGCGTGGCATCCACATCCGCTGCTCGAATCGCCTCCATTCGCGCCGTTGTCTTGCGCGGCCGTGAACGTGATCGACGCCACCGCTTCGGCGATCCGCCCACTGGAATTTCGCACGCGCACTTTGTAGTGCACGACGCCCGCGTGGTCCGATGTGACGTTTCGTGGATCCGCGCTCGCGTACTCGGTGTCCCACGTGCCGTCGTACCCGTCGTCGTATTTCACTTGCAGCGCGTCGCCGCCGCTCACGGTCGCCGTGAGCTGCACTTGGGAATTCGCAGGCGCGGTGCTCGGGTTTGCGGCAAGCGTGACCGTCGGGGTGACGCCGTCCGCTTTGACGCCGAGAGCCTTCGCGACGTCGAGATGTCCGTAGCCGTAATCGCCGTTCGGAAGCGTGCCTTCGGTGCCGTCGGTCATCGCGCTCTGTCGAATCGCATCGCGAGCCGCGTCACCGCGAATGCCCGCTTGCGCGAGAAGCGCGGCGGCGCCCGTGACGTGCGGAGACGCGCCCGAGGTTCCACCGAACACCTCGTATGATCCGTAAGGCGACGACGAGCTGTCCAAGTGATTCACCGCCGTCCAGGGATTGTCGGGCGCCAGGATGTCGGGTTTTTGCGCGCCGTCGATGCGCGGACCGCGAGGCGAGTACGCGCGCACCTGATTTTGCGTCTCTTCGTAACCCTGCGGAACGTTGTATTCTACATAGAACGTGAGGTCGTACTCGGGATCGGCGGCGTCGCCCACGTGGTTCGGCGCCGCGCCGACCGCGATACAGTGATCGGCGACCGAGGGAACGCCGACCGTGTGCGCATCCGTCGCGATTGCTTTGTCCCACGCTGCGCCGATCGCCCAGCTCGACTTGTCGTCTTCGATGTACGCGTCGACGGTCAGCGCCGCCGCGCCCGCCGTGAGCTGCAACGTGCCGCTGCCGACGGGAAGCACCGCGCCCGTCGCTTGCGCGTAGATGACGACTTCCCAAAATCGCGTGCCTCGCGACGTCGTTTGCTCCGTCACGTAGTACTGCGCGCCGCCGGTGAGAGATCCCTGCGCGTTGTTCGTTAGCGGTACGCTATCGGCGCCGCCGGGCAGCGCGACGCTTCCACTCGCGAGGTCGCCGCCGGTCACGTTGATCGACCAATCGACGTACGTGAGCGGACCCGCGCCGCCCAAGGTGGCGGATGGAATGTCGAACGCGAGCGACGCATTCCCTGCGGCCGCGATCTCGGATCTGGCGTGTTTCAAGGCAGATCCTTGATCACCCGTCGGACACGTTTGCGTGACGTTGTCTTTCGTGACGGACGTGTCGATGAGCGCGGAGAGCGAGTCGCTGCCGTCGAGAGGCACCGCCGCCCATAGCGCGAGCTCGTGCAGCATGACGTCCGGCTTCTGTTGCAAGAGCCACGTCTCACCCGTCGCCGGCAGACCGTCGCCCGTATTCTCCACGTCGAAGCTCGTCACGAGATCCGCGTCCGGCGCGATGCCGACCCAACGTCGACCGACGAGCGGCAAGTCGCCAGCGAGGATCGTGGAGACGCCCGTCGCGTGGTACGCGTCGGGAAATCCATAAAGCTGTCCACCCGTGAGATCGGTGGGCGTCGAGATCAGATCGGTTCCGCGCGTGAACACCTTGTTCATCTTCGCGATGTAATTCACGTCGACGCGCACGGCTTTGAACTTCGAGGTGCCGAGGCGGACGACACGCTCGCCGACGTCGAGCTTTCCATTTCGATTCACGTCGTCCGGCGTGAAGATCGGCTCGCCGTATCCGGGCGTCGTTTCGTCGAAGCCGTTCGCCGGACCGTAGTCGCGTTTTCCGTTTCCGTTGGTGTCGATGTAAATCCAATCGATGCCGGGATCGAAGCCGGGCGTCGAGCGAATGCCGTCGACCTGATTGCCGTAGTAGTCGACCGGATTGACGCTCACGACGGCGCCTTTTTCACCGGGATCGGCCGTGCCGCTCGCGTCGAGATCGATCGCGTCGACGCCGGGCGTGAACACACCGTCTTTGTTCACGTCGATCCAATCGTAGTAGCCGCCGTCGCCGTGGAAGAACGCGGGCTCGAACACGTCGACCAAGCTGTCTTCGTCGGCGATCAAGACTCCTTGCCCGGTCAAACGATCCATCGCCGGCACCGCGCCGCGCGCATCGTCGAGGCGGAGAAGCTCCGCGGAATGATCGAGCGGCAAACGCGCATTGACGGCGGTGAGCGAGACACGCCGCACCTCCGGCAGGGGCGCGATGGCGCGCGCTGCCGGCACGTCGACGCGCGCGGCGACGAAGCGATCGTACGCGATCGGAATTCCGTTCGCGAGCTCGAGCTCCACGCCTGCCGCACGCAGCTTCGCGAAATCCGCTGCCGTCGCCGGATGATCGAGCTCGATGAGAACGGCCGGCTTGCGCGTCGCTTTGAATCGGCTCGCCGACGACGCGAGCCCCGTATGCATCGCGCGAAAAAACCGAGGCTCGATCTTCGCCGCCGCCGCTTTGGAGAGAGGAGGCGTCGCGAACGAAGACGCCGCGAGCGTGAGGACGACCGATGCCGAGGAGAATGGTGCGAGCCCAAAATACCGCTTTTTCCGAATCACGCCGAGCCACCAAGCAAGCGTGGAGCCAAGCCGCGGAGCCATGGAAAGCGAGGTTTTCGAGCGGTCATCTCCTTATCGTTAGCATGCTAACGAGCGTCACCAGTGCGCCACCGCGACGAGGCTGCCCGAGACGAAGGGCGCGGGGCCGACGAGCGAAACCTGCGGCAACATCGCGAGCTCGATGCCGCCGTGGTCGAAATGGATCACGTCGAACCCGACGTGCGCGAACGCGCCCGCGCCGAATTGTCCGACGCTGCCCGACGAGCTCACGCGTCCAATCGAGAAATAGAGAATGTCCACACCTCCGCCGACGCGAAATCGACCGGGCGTGTAGACCGCGGTCGTGCGAAGCCCGCCCCACTCCGCGGGTAGACCTTCGTTGCTTTCCGCGCGCGCGTAATGACCTTCGAACGTGACGGCGACGCGAGGCAATCGAACGCCCAAACCGATGCTGCCTTCTCCCGCCCAAAATGGAATGTCGAAGAGTCGGCCGTAAGTCGGCCCCGCGCTCGCCTGCGCAAGAAGATGCGGCCTCTTCGCCTCGCATGTGTCGAGATCCGAAGCCCCTTCCTCGCTAGCGAGAGCAACACGCGAGAAGATCGATGCCACCAGCGCAAGGAGCAGCGCGATCGAAAAACGTGCCGCGCGCGCCATCAGTACGCGTCCTCCTCGTCGTTGCAACCGCTTCCATCCGAGGAGGTTTGCGCGTTGCTCTCCCAGGTGCGCTCGCACGCGCCCTGATCTCGAAGATCGTCGCAGCTCGAATTTTGGATCGACTTGCTGTCTTCGATCGCGATCGGTCGGTCCGTCGACGTCGTCGAGTACGAGTCGCCGCATCCGCAGTCCACCGTCGTCGTCTTGTCGAGATAATGGCAGTCGGGCATCGACTGCGCGTCGGGGCAGCAGTCTCTCAAATGAGCGCTGGCTTGCTCGCATTCGATGACGTCTTGGCGGAAGTTGTCATCGTCGGTGCTGCCGTGCGCGAGCCCGCCGCGAAACAGGAAGAACAGTGCGACCATCGTCGCGGCGACGGATCCGCGTTGCCGTAGGAAGAGCATGCGTCTGTTTCAGCAACGCACGTGCCATCGAGAATTTGCCTGGATTTCGCATCGCTCGACTTTCGGCCGCGCACGATCGTGAACGCATCGCCTGCGGCGTGCCGAAATCACCTGTCGC
>JAICXU010001120.1 GCA_025934595.1 Polyangiaceae bacterium
CGACCTCCCGCCGGCGAGCTCGTCGCGCTCGCGTCTTCCGCCCGAGGACATCGACGCGCCGCCGATGTCGCGGCCGCGCATGGATGTCGACGCCGTCCCGCCCGGGCAGCTCGTGCTCGACATCCCCGAGGGCGGCACGACGTTCGACGATCTCGAGCGCGAAATCCTCGTGCAAGTGCTGCAGCGAGCGGACGGCAATCAATCCCGCGCGGCGCGATCGCTCGGTCTCTCGGAGAGCACGCTGCGAAGCCGATTGAAGCGCCTCGGTTTGAAAGACTGACGTTCCGGCTTATTTTTTCGGAGTTTTCGCGATCGCGAGCGCCGCTTTGATGTCCCCCGAAAGCGTGCAACTCTTCAGAGATGGTCCAGGCCGGGTCCTTCCAAGCTCGTGTGCCCGTCCTGGCGAAATACGAGGTCAAGGAAGAGATCGGTCACGGCGGAATGGCGACCGTGTATCGCGCCCACGATCCGCGTCTCGCGCGCGACGTCGCGATCAAGGTGATTCACCCGCACCTGCGTGACTCGGCCGAGGTCGCGCACAGATTTTTCGTCGAAGCGAAGGCGGTCGCGAAGCTGCGACATCCGAACATCGTCGAGGTCTTCGACGTCTCCGCGCCGGAGGAGACCGAGCATTATCTCGTCGTCGAGCTCGTTCGCGGCGACACGCTGCGCAAGGTCCTGCAACGGCATGGCCCGCTTCCGCCCGAGGTCGCAGCCGCGATCGGCATCGAGCTCCTCGCCGCGCTTTCGCATGCGCACTCCGCCGGCGTCGTGCATCGCGACATCAAGCCGGAAAATGTGATGCTCGAGCATGCCGCGCCGGGTGATGCATCGCCGACGAACTCGACGCCGCCTCCCACGAGCAAGCCGCGCACGACGCCGTCGGATGCAATGGGCGACCGCGTGAAGGTGAAGCTCACTGATTTCGGCATCGCGAAATTGCTCGACGCGCAAGGCGTGACGTCGACGGGACAAGTGCTCGGAAGCCCCGCGCACATGGCGCCGGAGCAAATCGAAGGCAACGACGTCGATGCCCGCGCCGACGTCTTCAGCCTCGGCGTTCTCCTCTACGAATGCATGGTCGGGCACTTGCCGTTCGAAGGATCGAACCCCGCGCAAGTGCTGCGTCGCGTGCTCGAAGGAATTTATCCGCCCGCCGAGCGCGAGAAGCCGGATGTCGGAAAGAAGTGGAGCGCGATCATCGACCACGCGCTCGCTCACGACGTCGGCGAACGCTACGGCGACGCAGGGGCGATGCGCGATGCGCTGTGCGACGAGCTGAAACGGCTCGGCATCCATTCGCCGCGTGGAGAGATCGAAGCGTATTTCGACGATCCCGAAGGATTCACGGAACGGCACAAAAAGCAGACGATCGCGCGGCTCTGCGAGCTCGCGGGAAAGTCGCGACGCGAAGGAAACGCGGTCCTTGCCGCGGCCGATTACAACCGCGCGCTCGCGTATGCGCCGGAGGATCGCGAGCTCCTCAAGATCGTCTCGAGCATGCATCGCGCGGAGGCGCGACGGCGCATGGTGAAGCGCGTGATGCCGCCGGTGCTCGGCGCGGTCGCGATCGGCGCGCTCGCGTTCGGC
>JAICXU010000711.1 GCA_025934595.1 Polyangiaceae bacterium
ACATGATGTCCACCAACGTCATTCCGTCGCTCAACAAGTTCATCACGCGCAACATGGCGCCGAACGGAACGGGCGCGGCGTACATGGACGACTTCGGCAACCAACGCAACATCACCGTCATGATCATGGGTGACTTCGCGCGCAGCTTGCCGGGCTCGGATCACCAGCCCAACATGTCGTGCACGGTCTTCGGCAAGCATGTCGCCGTCGGCACCACCGGCAAGACCAGCGCGTCGGTCGGTCTGCCCGCGGGCACGCCGGGCATGGCAGGTCTCTGGTCCTATCTCGCGGCCGTCTCGCAAGTGGCGACCAATCCGTTCGGAGCCAATCCGCACGGTCTGACGAAATAGCTCCTCCGCAGGTGGAATGAAGGCGCTGCCCCGCAATCGCGGTGCGGCGCCTCGTTTCATTTGGGACGAATGTCCGTTCTTTGGCGAAGCCCGGGGGGTTCGATCTAGAATGCGACCGATGCATTTTGCGGCAGCGCGATGGCGAAGCGCGGCAGTGTTCTTGGGGGCGCTTTGTGTGTCCTGCAAGCATCCTGCGCCGACGTCCGCTATCGAAGCCGGGCCCGCCGACGCGCAAGCTCTCGTCGACACCGACGGCGGCTCCGGTGACGCAGGCGCGCAAGCGGCGGTCACGATTCCGTGCGGCAAAGACAAAGGCGGCGCGTTCATGCTCCGCTTCGGCATCGACGGTCGCTTCAACTCCGACGTGGGCGTCGACTCGTGCAACAACATCGTGCTCGCGGGCTCCTTCAAGAGCCCGATCGATTTCGGCGGCGGGCCGCTCGCGTCCGACGGCAGCGAAGACATTTTCCTCGCGAAGTTTTCGCCCACGGGCGCGTACGTCTACGCGAAGAAATTCGGCGACCAAGGCAAGCAGCACGTACGCGCGATCGCGATCGGCCCCGGCGACGACATCTACATGACGGGCGACTTCGACGGCACCGTCGAGTTCGGCGGCAAACCGCTGACGCGCGAATCGAAATACCAGAGCGCGCTCTATCTCGTGCGCCTCGACACGACCGGCAAAGAACAGTTCTCGCGCTTCTTCGTCGACACCGGCCCAGGCGCCGTCGCGAATGCGATCTCGGTCGGCAAGGACGGCTCGGTCGTCGTCGCCGGAAAATTCTCGCGGTCCATCAACATGGGCGGCGGCCCGATGAGCGTGGATTTGGGCGGTATTTTCCTTGCAAAATACAACAAATACGGCGGCCATCAGTGGTCGAAGGCCATCGCTGCCCAAAAATATCCGAACGCCGTTTCGGTCGCGGGCGTCGCCGTCGGCGCCGACGAGTCCATCGTGCTCGCGGGCACGTTCGAGAACTCCGTCGACTTCAGCGAAACGGTGACCGCCAAGAGCGCGGGCAAGAGCGACATGTACGTGGCCGGATTCGACGGCGACGGCAACGCGAAATGGGCGAAGCGATTCGGCGACAACGATCCGAACGGCTGCAACGGAGTCGTCTCCGACGGCAGCGGCAACTTCATCGCGCTGCAATGGGACGAAAAGAAAATCCCCGGCGGCCCCGACTGGAAGCGCGCGCACAATCTCACGATTCACAAATTCGATCCGAAGGGGAAACAGCTCTTCCAAAAATTCTTGCCCGGCGGCAAAGGCGGAATCGACGAGAGCCAAATCGCAGCGGGCCCCGGCGACGAGATCGTTCTCGCGGCGACGCTCACCGACAACAACGCGCTCGGCGGCAAGCCGATCGAGGTCGACAAAGGTGGCAAGCGCGCCGCGGTCGCCGTGTTCGATTCGAAGGGCGCGCATCAAACGAGCGACGGCTACGGACAAGACGAGATGCCGTTTCCGAAAGGGCTCGTCGTCGATTCGAACGGCGAGATCATTCTGTCGGGCGTGATCGATCCGAGACCGAACGCCACCGCGAAGCTGCCACCCGGCAAGCTGCCGTTCGACGTCTTCTTGCAAAAAATATCGCCGGCGAAATAGTCGCGGGGCGTACTCGGATTCGGGCTCAAAACGGCCTTTTTTCCGTTCATCGAGACCGTCGAAGCCAAATACTGAATCGCGAATCGCAAATTGATAGAGTCGTCGCGTGGGGAGGGAACGGCGACTCGAGACGCAGCTCGCTGCGACGCAGCAGCTCACGCACATCGGAAGCTGGGAGTGGGACCTCGAGACGAACGTCGTCACCTGGTCCGACGAGCTCTATCGCATCTACGGTATCGAGCCGCGCTCGTGTCCGATCACGCTCTCTGCGTTCCTGGCGAAGGTTCACCCTGAGGATCGCGCGCGCATCGAAGCCACGGTGAAGCACGCCGTCGAGAGCGGCGAGCCTTTCGCGTACGGCGAGCGCGTCTTTCGGCCCGACGGAACGATGCGCGAGCTCGACACCGTCGGCGAAGTCGAACGCGACGCGAGCGGCAAGAGCGTCGCGCTGATCGGCACCTGTCGCGACGTCACGGTCGAGCGCCGCCGCGAGGAGACGATCCTGCGCTTCGCCGACATCGTGAAGAACGTGCATATCGGCCTCGCCGTTTGGCAAGTCGACGAGCCCGTGGAGGTCTCGAACATCCGACTGGTGGCGTTCAATCCCGCCGCAGAGCGCATCGCGGACCTTCGGCTCGGCGAGGCGATCGGCAGCTCGCTCGCGGAGATCATTCCCTACGCCGCCGGTGGCGAGCTCGAGGCGCTCCTCGTGCGAGTCGCGACGAACGGCGAGGTCGCAGAGAGCGCGGTGTATCGCTCGAAGGATCCACGTCATCCACGTCGAGCGCTGGGCATGAAGGCGTTTCCCCTGCCGGGCCACTGCGTCGGCGTGGCGATCGAGGACATCACGGCGTCCACGGTCGCGCGCGCG
>JAICXU010000458.1 GCA_025934595.1 Polyangiaceae bacterium
CCTCGTTCGGGCCGCGCACGAAAATGTAATCGATGCGGCGCGGCGGCTCGCGGTAGACGGCAGCAAAAGGATTTTCGCGCGCGTACGTGAATCCAGGACCTTTTCCGCGGATCGCGAAACAATCTGCAAAATACACGGATTTTCCACCGAGCCTGGTGAGGCCGCGGAGAAAACGCATCTCGTCGGATTCAGGCTCTGCGTTCATGTCGCCGACGAGGACCGGTGGAAAGCCGGAGACGGGCGCGAGCTCCGCGATGGCGTCGGTGACGAAGCGAATCTGCTCTTCGCGCACGTGACCTTCATGGAGCTTCCAATTGAGATGCGTGGAAAATACAGGCACTTTTCCGAACGGCGTCTTTACCTCCGCGAACACGAGCGAGCGACGCTCGTCGGTGCCGCCGTGCGGAAGCGGGAAAGTCTCGGTGCGAGCAAACGGATGCTTCGACGCGATCGCATTGCCCATCGGAAATTCGCTCTCCGGATGGCGCCCGAAATACAAATTCATCTTCAGCGCCTCGCGAAGCACGGCGTCTTGCTCGAACGTGCCCGGCCACTGAATGACCTCTTGGATGCCGAAAATGTCGGGCGCGATCGATCCGATCTCGCGCGCGATGCCGGCGAGACGCTCATCCCATGGACCCATGCGATTCCAAATATTCAGACTCGCGACACGCAAGGCCATTGCTGTCAAACTTAGCTCGGCATGACGAGATTGGGAGGCTTTCTTCTGGACGCGCGTCCGGTTTGCGCGCTCGCGATCGCCGTCTTCGCGGTCGCATGCGATCGCGCTCCCGATCCGCCGACCCCGACGCTGAAGCTCGAGCCGAGCCCCGTCGTGCAGCAAGTGGGCTCGGGAGCCCGCGACGAATCGGGGCCGCCGCTCTTGGTGTACGTGTCGGACGAAGGGCTCACGCGGCTCGACGGCGAGGAGCTGCTCGACGACGCGACGATCTTGACGCGCGCGCGCGATTATCAAGCGGCGCATCCACGTGGTCTTGCCGTCGTCAGGTGTGCGCCGGCCGCGATTCACGGGCGAGCGCGGCGAGTCGTCGAGCTCCTCGAAGAAGCGCGAATCCCGTCGGTCGCGATCGACCGAATCAAATAAACCTATTCGACGCCGAGCAGCTCGAGCTCGAACGTGAGCGTCGCATCCGGTGGGATTTTCGGCGGAGCGCCGCGTCGACCGTAACCGAGCGCTGGCGGTATCGTGACCTTGCGCATACCGCCGACCTTCATGCCGGTGACGCCGTCGTCGAATCCGTGAATCACTTCGCCGAGCCCGATCGTGAACGAGAACGGTTGCCCGCGGTCGCGCGAGCTGTCGAACACCGTGCCGTCGGCGAGCTTGCCGACGTAATGCACCTTCGCGCGGCTGCCGTCATGCGCTTCGGCGCCCGTGCCGAGTTTGATCTCTTCGATCGTGACGTGTGGTCCGCTGCGCGCCGCTTGCTCGATGGCCGATTTCGCGGACGACGAGGGCGCGCTGCCGTTCGGCGAATCCGCGGGCGCCGCGTTCGCCATGCTGCCCGGCGCGCAGTGCGTGCCTCCCCATCGCCAGCCCGCGCCGCAGATCGGATCCGCGCTCGACTCGGGCGGAACGGGCGATGCGCTCGCGGGAGGGTTCGCGCTGGCCGTCTTCGGATCGCCGGCCGTGGGCGCTTTCGTTTCGAGCGGACCGCCGCACGCGACGACGATGGCCGCGAGCGCGGCGAAAGCACCGAAAAAAGCGCTGCGATGGCCCGGCATGGGAGCCACCCTACTTGAGGAGGCCCCGGGCTCGGAAGCCACGAAAACGGATTTCGCCGTTTTTTTTCCCGATCGAGCCCCCTCCTCTATAAGCGCGCCATGACCACACGCGCTCCCTTCCACTGGTCCTGCCATCGAGCTTTCCTTCTCGTCGCGCTTTCGATCGCGCCGGCTGCATGCGGAGGTCAAACGGCGAGCCCATCGAACGCGGGCGGCGGATCGGGCGAGCTCACGCTCGTCACGAGCGTGCCCGTGAGCGGAAGCGCGACGGGCGCGTCGTACCAAGCGCTCGTCTCGTTCGCGAGCGCATCGCAAAAATGCGCGACGACCACCATCGGCGCGTGCGTCGTGAATCCGTGCTTCGCGCAGCAAAAAACCGCGGGTGCGAACGCGCCGAACGCCGGCTCGATCGTCGTCGGCGGCGCGGACATGACCGCGATCGCGCTCGATCCGCAAAGCGACGGCAGCTACGCATCGAACGAGATCACGGACGTCGTTCCTTGGAGAACCGGCGGCGAAACCGTCATGTTCCAGTGGCAAAATATTCCGGGCGATACGAGCGCGTCGGGCGATCGTATGACCCAAACGACGCCTCCTTACATCGCGCTTGCACCGACGAGCGCGTTCGCATCGAAGACCGACACGCTCTCGCGCGATCAGGATCTCGTGCTGGCGTGGTCGAGCGACAGCGCAGCTACGTCCGATGACGTCGTCGTCGCGGAGATCGCGTCGGGTGGCGCGCAGGCCGTGTGCACGTTCGACGCGAGAGCAGGAAATGGCGTCGTGTCGGCGCAAGCGCTCGCGAGCCTCGGCGCCGGCGACGCGTCGTTCGAGATCCACTCGAAGACGACGAGCACGAAAGAAGTCGTCGGCGCGAACGGCGCGACGTGGACATTCTCGTTCAACGTCGACACGCGCGCGCGCACGTCGTACGGCGTCGCCGCCGGCTCGGTCTCGCTCCAGTAGCCGCCCCACGTTTCTCGAAGCTCGGGTTCGCGTGTAACATCGGCTCGTGCGCGCACGCGAAATCGCCCTGATTTGTGCTCTTTTCGCGATCCATTGCGATTCGAAAGGTAGCGCGCAGAAGAAGGCGCCCGAGCTCGCGGCCTCGCAAGTCGCAGCGGCGCTCGGAATCGATGCGGACTTGCCTCCGCAGCCGGATCCGACGCCGCCCGCGGGCGATCTCGCCTCCGACGTCGCGTCGTTCACGTCGCTCGATGCGTGCGTCGCGTCGCACGCGAAGCTCGATCCGCTCGTGGGCGACGCGCTCTTGTCGTTCGGTTACGACACGTTTCTTCGCGACGCGTGCCGTCAGCTCGATGCCGTGAAAGCTCGCGACGCGAAGAAGTGCGACGCGGTGGTCGCCTCCGAGCTCCGCACGCATTGTCGATCGACGGTCGCGATGGTGACGAGCGCGCCGGAGGACTGCCCGTTTCCCGAATCGGCGGGCACGGGCGGACGCGATCCGACGTGCATCGCCGTCGCTTCTCACGACCCGCGTCTCTGCGCGGCGACGAACGGAAGCGACCGCGTCACGTGCGAAGCGACCACGCTCCGTGATTCGAGCAAGTGCGACGCGCTGCCGGCGGGCGAACGAGCGGGCTGCAAGCGAATCGCCGATCGCCTGAAATCCAGCCTCGATCCTGCCCACACCGATCTTCCCGCGCTGCCGTCTGTCTCCGGCAAGCTGGACGTGCATGCGCAAGCCGGCACGCAAGCCGTCGTGCCCGAGACGAGCGATTTGCACGATGCGGTGGCGAACGGAATCGTGATCGTGACGAGCCCGATCGAGACGCGATTCTCGTTCGGAGAAACGCCCACGAGCTCCGCGTATCCGCACGCGGTTTCGCCGGAGTCGAAGCTCGGCGTCGGGTTCGAGATCGACGTCACGAGCACGCCCGCCAATGACGCGAAGCTCCATTTGCTCGCGCTCGAAATTCCCGGCGGCGTGAGGCTCGACAACGCGCAAGTGCACGGCGTGCCGAAAGTGAAAATCGTGCAGCTCGCGAAAGAGCGTGGTGGCGCGGTCGAATTCACCGTCGACGCCGAAGCCGGCGCATCGCCGCAAGGCTACGCGTTCCACGTGGACGTAAAGAGCTTCGTCGCCGACGTCGTTCCTGCCCGGCTCGCGAAGTAACGCGCCTCGACGCGCAACGCACACTTGTGGGCGGCGCGGGCGTGCTTAGTTTTCTCGCGATGTCGAAATGCAAAACCGGACGCGTGGCTCGCGCGTCCGCCTTCACCGTTTTGCTCGGCTCAGCTGTAGTAGGGCTGGGCTGTGGCAAGACGTCGGACCCCGGAAATATCGGCGGTTCACGCTATGCGGCGCTCGAGCATGCGCCCATGTCCACTGCCACGGAAGCCGAGAGC
>JAICXU010000099.1 GCA_025934595.1 Polyangiaceae bacterium
AGTCGTTCAGCGCCGATGGATCGCCGAGGAAGCGATCGAGATCACAGTCTCCGTTGATTCCGTAGACGGTGCCCGTGAAGCTGTATTGCCAAAAGACGGCGCTCGTCCACGGCGCGGGCACGCTCGCGCATGTCGAGAGAGTTGCGATGTAGAGCGGATAATTCGCGAGCTTCGGATCGGTCACGCCGATGTCGCCGAACCACGAAGGGTAGCTGTAGATGAGCGCCTTCTTGCCGGTCGCCGCTTCGACGGCGTCCAGAAAATCGAAGAGCCGCGTTTGGATCGTGGCCGGCGGCGCCCAACCCGAGTTGCCCGTGTACTCGCAATTCGCGCTCGCGCTCGCTTCGACCGCATCGGTCGGACACTCGACGTCGACGAGCGGCGGCAGCTCACCGAGGTCGGTGCCGACTTGAGCGAGAAAATAGGCCGCCTGCTCTTTGCCGTCGATCGTCGGATCGAAGAAGTGATACGCGCTGCGGAGCACGCCCTGCGCCTTCGCGTTCGTCCAATTCGACTCGAACTTCGTTTGCTGGTTGTAGTTGCCCTGCGTCGCTTTGATGAACGCGAAATATTTCCCGCCGCCGCCCGCGTCCGCTCCTGCGTCGGGCTTGCCCGCTTTCACCTTGGCCCAGTCGATGGTGCCCTGGCCGTCGTACACGTCGATGCCTTCGACGGTTCCGCCGTCCGCACAATCTTTCGTGTAGGCCTCGGACGACTCGCCCACATTTTCTCCGCTCGAGCTCGTGCATCCCGCTTGCGCGAGCGACAATGCGAGCACGCCGCCGATCGCGATGCATGAGATCGCTCGGCTCCCGATCCGCCTCCAGATCATCCCATGCTTCTGCCACAACCGGCGTGCGTAGGCTACGGAGCGTGCGTAGGTTACGATAAAACCATGCACACGCAGTCGCTCTTTGCCGTGTTTTTCGGGTCTTTCGTGCTCGCGGCTTGCTCGAGCTCGAGTGACGCGTCGACCGCGAACGGAGACGGCGGCGGAGGAACCGGCGCGGGCGATACGTATGCTGCCGATCGCACGCTGTGCGTCGACACCATCAATCAATATCGCGCCACCATCGGCCTCCCCGCATACACCGAATGGACCGACGGCGAGTCGTGTGCGGACGGCGAAGCGAAATCGGATTCGTCGACCGGCAAAGCGCACGGCGCGTTCGGAACGTGCAACGAAAACGCGCAAGACGAATGTCCCGGATGGCCCGGCAGCGACGTCGCGACGAGCCTCAAAGGATGCCTCCAACAAATGTGGAACGAAGGCCCGGGCACCGATTTCTCGACCCACGGTCACTACATCAACATGTCGAGCAAACAATATTCGCAGGTCGCCTGCGGCTTCTTCGTGACGACCGACGGCTCGCTTTGGGCCGTGCAGAATTTCAAGTGACGAGCGCCGCGGCTCTCCGCTAGCGCGCGAATTTCGCCCACGCCTCCGGCAAGCTGCGGCCCAACATTTTTTCGGCGCCCGCGCGGTCGAGCAGCACGAACGTGAAATCGCCGGAAAAACAAGCCTCGCCGGCTTGCGTGATCTTCGCTTCGACTTGCACGATGCGGGGCGTCTCGCGCGAGATTTTGGATCGTCCTTCGAGCTCGACGCCGATGCGCACGGGCTTCGCGAACTTGCACGTCATCTGCGCGGTGAAGCCGAACTTGCCGAGCAGCGCGATGATCGCCCACGCCGCGAGCTCGTCGGCGAGCGTCGAGACGAGGCCTCCATGCATGATCCCCGGAGGGCCTTGGTATTTTTCGCTCGGCGTGAAGGTCGTGACGATCGCACCGGCCTCCTCGCGAAATCGAAGATGAAAGCCGATGGGATGGTCGGGACCGCAGCCGAAACACGGCTGACCGGCGCCGAAAATATGGCCGTCGAGGTCGGGCATCGCGCCACGCGATTATTCGCGCGGCTCGCGGCGGTCAATTCCTGCGACCTTCGAAGTCCATCATCTCGTCGTTCAAACGAGCGAGCTCGCCGATGATCTTTTGCACGCGCGAGTTCGCTTCACGGAACGCGCGGAGAACGCCCAGATCGATTTGTTCGGGCATGCCCTCTTTTTCGGGCGGCGGGGTGAGGACACGTGCGAGAAGCGGCGCGCGATCGCACTCGGCTTCGTGAAGGCGGATCAGCATGTCGTCGAGATCGGCTACGGAATACATGCGCGCTTCGAACGGCACGACCTGCGCGAAACTTTAGGGCCGACGGCGATTTTTTTCGGCCCCGTTCCCGCAGCGCTTTTTCAGCGGCAGCTCCTGCACATGAGGTGCATGTGAGCATCCGGCTCGCGCGTGCTCATGAGCGCTCGACTCGACAGTTCGCGTGAGGAGCTCATGTCGCGGGACGCGCCGGCGGAGCGCGACTCGGTATGCGCGCCGTAGTCGGGTGATCCGGCGAGGGGCGAGCCGCCCGATCCGCCGGCCGCCGCGGTGGACGCGAGCGATCCGGTCGATGCACAACCGGCGAGGGGAAGCGAGGCGACGAGAAGAGCGAGAGCGAGCCATCGAGCCATGAGTGAACCTCCTGGCTCCTGTTCGTCCGAGCCCGCGTCGAAATTTCGAGCGCGTGCGCTTTTTCACGACATCGTGGATTTTCGGCCGTGAATCGTCGCGATGACTCCGACGACCATCGCCGCGAAGCCCGCGAATGCGACGACATCGAACGATGCCGACCAGCCGTATTTCTCGGCGACACCGCCGAGGACGATGCCGACCAAGCTCGCGCCCAAGTATCCGGCGCCATCGATGAAGCCCGCAGCGGTCGCTGCCGCGCGCGTTCCCGCGACGTCGAGCGCGATCGCGCCGGCCATGAGCGAATACGGACCGAGAAGAAAAATTCCGCACGCACCGATCGCGAGCATCGCGGACGTCGTGCCGTGCAAGTGCCCGTGCGCGAGGACGAGCACCGCGATCACGTGGAAGAAGAGCGATGCGGCGAGCACGGTCGTGCGTTTGCCGGGTCCGAAAAAATCGCTGATGCGTCCGACGACCAGCGCCGCGACGACACCCGTCGCAGGAAAAATGGCGCTCTTCGCGATAGACGCGGACACAGCGCCTTCGCCTTCGCCGGATGCGCGCGCGACCTCGGTGAGGAACGTCGGGGTCCACGTCAAAAAACCATGACGCACGAACGTGAGGAGCACCGAGAGGACGAGCGCGAACCAGAACGAAGAATTTTTGACGAGAAACGGGATGGCTTCGCGAAGGGATTGGGTCGAAGTCGAAGTGGAGATCAAGGTCGAGGTCGAGGTCGAGGTCGAGGTCGGCTCGCCTCGCAGCGTGAAATAGAGGAGAAGCATGACGCACGCGAAGAGGGCGGGGTTCACCATGAAAAGCGCGCGCCAGGAGAGCTTCATCTTCACGATGGCTCCGCAAAGAAGCAGCGAAACCACGTTCCCGATTTCGTAGCTCGTCGAGAGCGCGCCCATCACCGCGCCGTGCTTTCCGGGCGGAAACCAACGCGACACGACGTGCACGAGACCGCTCCAACCGCCGGATTGAAAAAAGCGATTCACGGCTGCGAAGAGCACGAAAAATGCGAAGCCCGCCGAGAATCCGAACGCGAGCGTCGCGGCGATCGAGCCTGCCATCGCGAGGAGCATCAGGCGTCGTCCGCCGATGCGATCGCCGATCATCCCCATCGTGATTTTGCCGACGGCGTACACGGCGGTGGCTATCGAGCTGAGGAGCCCGAGCTTGGCTTTGTCGTAATCGTACGCATCATGAAGGAGAGGCAGCGCTGCATCCACGTTCGCGCGGCACAAGTAAAAGGACGCGTAGCCAATCAGCAGGATGGCGAGCACGCCGGCCGAGCCTCGACTTTGCGCGGGCCGCGCGTTCGCCTTTTCTTCCACGCGTTCTTTCACGAGAGAGCGGCGAGGGTACAGCCGCCGTGCTCCGCGTGCTAAGCGAGTAACGATGTCCGCTGCCCATCCGATTTTGAACACGCCGCAGGCCGAGGCGGTGGCGCACGTGAACGGGCCCCTGCTCGTCTTCGCGGGCGCGGGGAGCGGAAAAACGCGCGTGATCACGTATCGCATCGTGAATCTCGTCGCCGAGCATCGCGTCGCGCCGTATCGCATTTTGGCGGTCACGTTCACGAACAAGGCGGCAGGGGAAATGCGCGATCGTCTCTCGCGGATCTTGGGACCCGGCGGCGAGGCCATCGCGAAAGATTTGTGGGTGGGAACGTTCCACGCGACGTGCGCGAAGCTGCTTCGGCGCTTCGGTGGATCGATCGGCTTGCCGCGCGACTTCGTGATTTACGACACGCAAGATCAACGCGCCGTCGTCTCGCGTGTCTTGAAAGAGCTCGATTTCGACGAGAAACGTTATCCGCCTCGCACCGTGCTCGGTCGCATCCACAAAGAGAAACAAGAAGGACGCGGCCCCGACGAGATGGAAGCCGGCGACTACGTCGACGACGTCGTCGTGAAGATCTTCCGCAAGTACGAGGAGCATCTTCATCGCGCGGGCGCGGTCGACTTCGAAGATCTGATCGGCCGCACCGTGAAGCTCGTCGAAGATCCCGATAGCGAAGACGCCAAGACGATCCGCCGCCGCTTCCAATACGTGCTCGTCGACGAGTTTCAAGACACGAACCGCATGCAGTATCGGCTCGTGAAGGCGCTCGCCTCGGAGACGCAGAACTTGTGCGTGGTCGGCGACGACGACCAGTCGATCTATCGGTGGCGCGGCGCCGACATCCGGAACATCCGAAACTTCCGTCGCGACTTCGCGAACGCGAAGGTCGTGAAGCTCGAGCAAAATTATCGCTCCACGAAACGCATCGTGAGCGCCGCGCTCGGCGTGATTTCGCCGTCGCGCGAGCGCGAGCCGAAGGAGCTGTGGACCGACAACGAAGACGGCATTCCGATCGACGTCGTCGCCGCGCGCGACGAGCACGACGAAGCGGCGTTCGTCACCCGCTCCATCTCCGACGCGCGCGCGGAAGGCACGAGCCTGCGCGAAATGGCGGTTTTTTACCGGATCCACGCGCAGTCACGTGTGCTCGAAGAAGCGCTGCGCGTCGCGAACGTGCCGTATCAAATCGTCGGCGGCATGAAGTTCTACGAGCGCGCGGAAGTGAAAGACGCGCTCTCGTATTTGCGCGTCCTCGTGAATCCGCAGAGCGACGTCGATTTTTTGCGCATCGTGAACGTGCCCGCGCGCGGCATCGGCCAGACGTCGATCGAGCGTCTCACTGCCTTCGCTTCGTCGCGCGGTCTGCAAGTCCATGACGCCCTCGCGAAGCTCGACGAAGCCACCGACGTGCCGACGGCAGCCAAGAAAAAGCTCGCGGGCTTGCGCGATCTGCTCGAGGATTTTTGCGCCTTCGAGCGGCAGCACGCGGCGAGTGACGTGCTCGATCGCATTCTCGAAAAAACCGGATATCGCGATGCGCTGAAGAACGAGGACAGCGCCGAGGCCGACGCGCGCCTCGAGAACTTGGCGGAGCTCATCGGATCGATCCGCGACTACGAAGCAGAGATGCAGGCCGCGGGTGAGAAGGGATCGCTCTCCGGATTTTTGGAGCGCGTGTCCTTGCAGAGCGACACCGATCAAATGGAAGAAGAGGGCCGCGTCACCCTCATGACGGTGCACAGCGCGAAGGGCCTCGAGTTCGAGCGCGTGATCCTGACCGGCATGGAAGAAGAGATGTTTCCGTACCGCGGCATGGATCCGGGCGGCGAAGAAGAGCTCGAGGAAGAGAGGCGCCTCGCCTACGTCGCGATCACGCGCGCCCGAAAGCATCTCGCGCTCACGCACACCTCCATGCGGCAGATTTTCGGAACCACGCGATGGGGACGACCGAGCCGGTTCATCGGTGATTTGCCTGCCGAATCAATCGTGCAAAAGGCCACGCGCTCGGCGTCGCAGCGTCCGCAACAGAGCTACGTCGAGCGCGCGCGCGAAACGCGTGACTACGCGCCGATGCCGTCGTGGTTCCAAAAAAAGCAGCCCACCGTGCAGCGCGCGGCCGGCGAGCGCTACGTCGACAAGGAATTTTTCGCCGACACGTCGGCTGGCTCAGAAGGGGGCGACTCGGAAAGTGGCGAGCTCCGAAGAGGCGCGCGCGTCTTGCATTCGCGTTTCGGCGAAGGCGAGGTGCGGCGTATCGAAGCATCGAGCGAGCCTGCCGCGGTCGTGTTTTTTCCGGGATGGGGCGAGAAAAAAGTGCTCGCGCGATTTCTGCGATTGGCGTGACCGCTATCGAGATGACGCGAGCTCGCGTTCCAACTGGGTGCGCTCCGCCGCGAGCTTCGAGCCAGGTTTCCACGGTGGCAGTGACGCGAGGAGCGTTCGCGACGCTTCGATTTCCCCGAGCTGCTTCAACCGAAGCGCGGCCGCGAAACGAATCGCGCTTCCGAGAACGTTCCGCGAAGTCGTCGGCTTGAGAACGCGCTCGACGTCCGCTCGCGACTTGCCACCACCGCCATGCAGCATCCCAAATGACAGCGCGGACGCGCGCAGCGAATTGAGGTAGGCCGCCAATTGGCCCTGGAGGCCGGTCGTCGGCAGGTTTTGGCCACGTGCGACTACTTCGTTGACGTGTCGTCTCCAGCGGCCCTCTTCCGAATCGCGCAGGATCGCGAGGTACAGGCGCATCTCGTCGTTCAGAAAATGAATGCTGCAGTTTGCGCGCTCGCATCGACAGATTTCGTGCTCGGGCAGCGCTTCGACGTACGCCACACCGTCGAAGATAGCGAGCGCGACGAGAGCCGAAACGGACGCTGGTGGAATGCCGCCCGCAATGCGTCGAAGCGTTGCAACGTCACCGCACCTCGCCGCAACGAGAGCGCGCTCGGCCCCGCGCGTGCGATGCCAGGTCAACAGAAGCTGGAGGGAGCCGACTGCGAGCGCCGCGATCGCGACGAAAGGATGCGGGCGCATGCACACGCCGGCGACGATGAAGCATCCGGCGAGAAAGGCTCGCGAAAGAAAGAGCATGCGCGCAGGGGTCATGAGGAGCTCAGTGTGTGAGAACGAACGCCGCGAGCATACTGAAACCGAGGACCGCGAGGCCCATTCCGATCAGAATCGAGCCCGTTTTTCCCGTGATCCAGGGCGCGTTCACTGTGCGTCCTCGGGCCGCGCCTCGAAGCACGATGAGCACCTCGACGATCGCGCCGATGACGAGCGCGCCGATCGCGATCGACATTCCTTTCTTGCGACGTGCGGCGGTGCGGGCGCGGGCGGCGATGAAACCGTCGAGCACGGCGGCTCGCGGAAATCCGACAGGATGAAATGCGGCAGGGAGCGGACCTTCGACACAAGGTGCGGGCGCATCGGGAACGAGCCCGAGTGGTCGCGACGTCGTACCGCCGAGGATCCTCTCCGCGCCATTCGGTTCGCTGCTCGCGGTCGCCCATAGCGATTTCGAATTCAAATCGGGCAGCGGTAGCTTCGCGCGCGCGAAGCCGTCCGTGTCGACGCGCAACGTCGGCGTCGCCGCCCACAGCCGGCCCGCGTCGTCATCGACTTCGACGTACACGTTCGTCTCCTGGCTCACCGCCCGCGTGACCTCGAGCATGCGAGCCCCCGTTTTTTCGTCGCGCGCCGTTTCACGCGCGACCGTCGCCCCGAGCATCGTCGGCAGGATTCCGATCCACTGCGCATCGCCCAAATGAAATCGCGCCTGCAGATTCGTCGCGTGCGCGCGCACGGGAAAGAGCGCCCAACCGTCGCCGCAGATGGGCGACCAATCCTCGCGCTGCGCTCCTTGCGGCGCGACCTCGCTCACGCGCTTCGAGGACGTGTCGACCTCGAGGCCGTCCATCGCGTCGAGCTGCACGATCGTGTCACGCGGAATCGCCTTGCCCGCGTTCGTGGCGCGCACCCACAGATTCGTCCAGAGATCGACCGGAAGCGAGCCGCCGTCGATGACGACCTCGAGGCTCGCCGGCCCCTTTTTTTGCAACGCCGGCAGCGTGCCGCTCGGGATCGTTCGAGGGATGCTCTCGGGCACGCGCGCCTCTCCCTCGGCGAGCGTCGTCCTACCGTCGTCGCTCGTCACGTCGATCGCGACGTCGTCACCGCTCGTGATGCCGGCAAAATCGAAGACGATCTCCGCCGCGCCGTCGGGTGTCGTGCGCAGGTCGGCGGTGCGTTCTTGATCTTTGTATTTTGCATGCACGTGGATGCGCAAATTCGGAACCACCTCGCGCACGCCACGATCCGCGCGATATACGCGCGCCTGCCAGGCGATGCCGGCGTGATTCGATCCGGGAGCGGCACCTTCGATGATCGCGGCGGTCGTCTCGCCGCTCGCGCCGAGACCCAGTCCCACGGCGAGAGTCGCGAACGAGAGCACGGGAGCGGCGAGGATCGCGAGCGTGCGATTGTCCATTCACTGCGCCTTCGCCGCGTCTGGCTCCGTCGTCTGCCAATGCACGTCGACGGCGGCGCACGGCGGATCCTTAGCGATCGGAAATCCAGCCTTTTTCCCGAATGATCCCGA
>JAICXU010000198.1 GCA_025934595.1 Polyangiaceae bacterium
GAGTCGGATGCGCGCGCGCTCTCCGCCTCGCAGGTCCCTTCGGCTACGGCACCGCGCCCGATCGTCGTCGCAGCTTTCCGCCGGAAAAGCCGGGGCCTTGGGTGCCGTCGTGGCCGGGCGAAAAAATGCGCGGCGTCGTTCCGCATCTTCTGCAAACCGAGCAGCATCGCTGCACGGTCGCCGCCACCGAGCAGGTCGGCAAAGGTGTATTCTACACGGAAACGTTTTTCACGACCCGCGGTCAGCGCGATCTCATCGTGGCCGTGCAAGGCGCGGTCGAAGTCTGGGTCGACGACACGCCGGTGCTCGTTCGCGATCTGCGCGATTGGGGCGTGTGGCAGAGATTCGGCGCCGCCGTGCGCGTAGGAGAAGGCCGTCACCGCATCGTCGGTCGCATTCTCTCCGACGCATCCACCATTCGCATCATGAACGTCGACGGCACGCCCGCGGGCCTCGCCACCGACATCGACGACGCGCGTCCGTATTCCGACGTACCTCCCGTCGTCCTGCCGGATCCGAATCCGATCGCGCCGATCGTCGCGCGAGGTCATGCCGACTCGCCTCTCGAGGCGCTCGTCGCTTCGTACCTCTCGCATGTCGAGGGAATGGACGACGTCGCGGCGGCGATCTTCGCTCCAGAAATCACGCCGAAAGACGCGGCGGGCGTCGCGCTCGATTTCGGCGCGCTCTACGCACGCGGCGATGCGGCGTATCCCGAGCAGCGGCGTCACTTGAACGAGCGCACCCTTCGCGAGCACGCGATCGCGAAGGACGCGGGCCTCTGGTACTCGCAAGCGTGGATCGTGCTCGACGACGCCGAGCAGAAGGGCCTCGTCGACGGCGTCGCGCCGCTGCGCGGTCTCGCCGACAAATTTCCCGACGAGCCCGAAATGCGCGAAGGCCTTGCGCGCCTCTACGACAAGCTCGGTTGGAAGTCGGAAGAAGTCGCGACGCTGAAAGAGCTCTCCGCGAAGTTCTCCGATGACGTCGATGCGCTCCGCATTTACCTCGCGGTGCTCGACGAAACCGGGCCTTCGTCGGAAGCCGACGCCGTCGCGACGCGCATCGAGAAGCTCGATCCGGACGCAGAGGTCTCGCTCGATCGCGCGCTGGCGCGGCATGATTGGAAAGCGGCGGTCACGGAGCTGAATCGCCTCGCGAAGCGTCGCCCGGATCGCAAAGACATCGCGGGTCGCATCGCCGACGTGCTCGAGCGCGCCGGTGATCCCTCCGCGGCGATGGAGCAGCTGCACAAGGCGCTGAAGAAAAATCCGGAAGACACCGCCGTGCGACTCCGTCTCGCGGATCTCGCGTATGCGCGCGGCGATGCGGAAGCCTTGCGACGCGCGCTCGCCGAGTCGCTCCAAGCCGGCGCGAAAGGGGACGAGCTCCGCCAAGCGATCACGCTCGTCGAAGGCGCGACGAACCTCGAGCCGTATCGCATCGACGGTCGCAAGGTGATCAGCGAGTTCGAGAAGTGGGAAAAAACCGGCAAGCACATGGACGGCAATGCCGCGCGCGTCCTCGATTACTCCGCGCTCTGGGTCCATCCCGACGGCTCGAGCGAGATGCTCGAGCACGAAATCCAACGCATGCAATCGCAAGAGGCAATCGGCAAAGAAGCGGAGCAACCGCCGCCGGAAGGCTTGGTTTTACGGCTCCGCGTGATCAAGCCGGACGGATCGGTGCTCGAGCCCGAGCCCGTCCAAGGCAAGCCCACGCTCACGATGCCGCATCTCGAAGTGGGCGACTACATCGAGATCGAGCACGTCACGAGCGAAGACGGCGACGGCGAAAAGGGAAAATTCTATCGCGGCCCGCAATGGTTCTTCCGCGAAGCCGACAAGGGCTATTGGCGAAGCGAGTTCGTCGTCCTCACGCCGAAAGATCGTCCGCTCGAAATCGAAACGCGCGGCACGGTTCCCGATCCGAAAATGCGCGACGTCGGAACGTTCGTCGAGCGCCGGTGGCGCGTCGACGAATCGCCGCCCGCGCCGGACGAGCCCGACAGCGCGCCGCCCAACGAATTTTTGCCGAGCGTGCGCCTCGGTTGGGGAATTTCTCTGCAAGACACGCTCAGGCGATTGGTCGATGCGGCGAGCGACGAAACGCCGGCCGATCCGCGCGTCGCAGCGATGGTCGCCGACATCGTGAAGGGCATTCCGAAGAACAACGCCGAAGAGCGCGCGCGTCTCGTCTATCGCTGGCTCCTCGACAACGTGCAAGACGGGCAGGAAAACGACGGGCGCCGCGTCATCACGGGCAAGAGCGGATCGCGGCAATCCGCGTTCATTTATGCGATGCGCCTCCTCGGCATCCCCGTCGATCTCGCGATCGTGAAGAACAAGCTCGCGATGCCCCCGCTCGGTCCGATGAGCGAGGTCGAGGCGTACGACAGCCTCGTCTTGCGCCTCCGCACCGGAAAGAAAACGGAATGGCTCACCGTGCGCGACAAGTTCGCGCCGTTCGGAACGATCTCGTCCGAGCTTCGCGGCCAGGATGCGATCGTGCTCGTGCCCGGAACACCGCACGACAAAACGAACGCGAACGGCGCGCTCGACGGCGTCGTGTTCTCGGGCCGCGCCACGTTGCACGACGACGGCTCGGCCGACCTCGAGCTCGTGCAGTCGTACACGGGCAAGCTCGCGTCTTCGATGCGCGACGTGCTCGCAAAAGTTCCGGAGGCGCAGCTCGACGACTTCGTCGAATCGCGTCTCGTCGGTCGTAATTTCCCGGGCGCGCGAATTCACTCGCTGAAATTCGAGAATCGAGACGCGCTCGACGAGCCGCTCGTGCTCCGCGTGACCGCCGACGTGAGAAATCTCGCGCGCGCCGGCGCCGACGGTCTCGTCTTGAAATCGCTCTTTCCGATGCGCCTCTCGCAGCTCGCCGTCCTTCCCGAGCGACAGACGCCACTGCTCATCGGCGTCTCGTCGCACGTCGACGTGAATTTCGAGGTCGTCGCACCGAAGTCGGCACGCATGCCCGCGAGCTTGCCGAACGCCGAGATTCACGACGCCGATCGACTGGTGAAGGTCGCCGACAAAGTGAACGGCCACGCGATCCAACTTTTGCGCACGATCGACATCCCCGCCGGGCGAATTCAGCCGGGCGCGGCGTACGCGAAGTTCGTGCAGTTCACGCAAGCGTCCGACGACATCGTCGAGCGCGAAATTCGCATCGGCAAATAGCTACTTCTTCGCGCCGGCGTCGCCTTTGTCGTTCGCGATGCGCTCGCGCACGACCTCGTATGCTTTGTCTTGCTTCAGCATGTCGTCGAGCGCTTCGAGCTTGGTCGTCGCCGAAAGAAGCGAGCCTGCGGCGGCGTGCTTCGTCACGTAGTCGGCGTACGCCTGCCACGCGGTCTTCGCTTCTTCCCATTTTTTCTGGCGCTCTTTCAGATCGGCGAGAGCGAAGAGCGCGCGCGCCTTCACGGGAGGCGAGCTGTCGCCGACCTCGATCGCCTTGTTGAACGACGCCTCGGCTTCTTGCGGATTTCCGAGCGCCATGAGGCCGACGCCGAGCATGAGATGCCCGAGCGGATTCTTCGGCGCGAGCTGAATGGCGCGTCGATATTGATCGATGGCGCCTTGGATGTCTTTCGCGACGTATTTTTGGTTGCCCTTCACGACGATCGCGACCGCGTCACTGAGGCCGGTGACGTTGTTCGGATCGGGATCGGGGTGATATTGGCCGTCGGATTTTTTTCCGCCCGCCGCATCTGCGGCCGGATCGAGCGCCGCGAAGGTGGACGCGAACGCGGTGAGCGCGACGAAGGTGGCTGCGAGACGGCGCCTTCTCATGATGGATCGAGCCTAACAAATCTGTGGCTTGCGACGAGAAAGTTCTATGAGCGATGCTCTGGCGATGCTGGCGCGCGTCCTCGAGCCCGAGGTCATGGACACGGAAGAAGAGGCCGCGGACTACGACGCGATGGATCACGCCGTCGTGAATGATGCGTTCTGCACGGATTTTTTGGCCGCGGTGGGTCGCGAGACTTTTCGCGGTCGCGTGCTCGACGTCGGCACGGGCACGGCGCTCATTCCGATCGCGCTCTGCAAGAAGCAACCTGACGTGCGCGTCGTCGCCCTCGATCTCGCCGAGCACATGCTCGCGCGTGCGCGGACGAACGTCGCCGCCGCGCAGCTGTCCGATCGCATCGAGGTCGTCTTGCGCGACGCAAAAAAGACGGGCTTTCCCGCGCAATCGTTCGACGCCGTGATCTCGAACAGCATCATCCATCACATTCCGAATCCGGCCGATGCGCTCGCGGACATGTGGACGCTCGTCGCGGAAGGCGGCGTGCTCTTCGTTCGTGATTTGTTCCGGCCCGACACGGGCGACGCGATTCGTCATCTCGTCGACACCTACGCACCGACGGGGGACGCGCGCACGAATCGCCAGCGTGCGCTCTTCGAGGCATCGCTTCGCGCGGCGTTGAACCCGGCCGAGGTCGAAGCGGCAGTGACTCGAGCAAGAATCACGAGCGCGTCGGTCCGCATCACGAGCGATCGCCATTGGACGCTCGTCGCGCGTCGAGCCGGCGCATGAATCCGCAGCCTTTTCCCTGGCACTTGATCGATCGCGCGACGCGCGAGGGCACGCGGGCGCTCTCGGACGTGCGCCGGTTTCTCACGCAGCGCGGATCGCCGGAGGCCGCCACGCGAAGGCTGGCCGAGATCGCAGACGCCAGCATTTCATTTCGCGTGAAGCGCGCCGTCGTCGGGGCCCTCGAGCCGCGCGCGGGGTTTCTTGCCGTGGTGTTTTCGATCGGCGAGCCGGCCGGCGATCGCGTGGCCGTGCTCGTCGAGGATGCGCTCGCCGCGAACTTCACCGCCCGCGCCATGAAGCGAAGAGCGCCGCGCGCGTTCGATGCGTCGAGCGCCGCGCCCGCCGCCCTCGCCGGTGCGGTCGGCGCGTTCTTGTCGGCGGCAGCTCGCGCGGGAGCCAACGCTTCGCCCGCGGTCGCCTGGTGCGGGCTCGCGTCCGACTTGGCGCAAGCGAATCTGCCTTCCCGCATGATCGACGTCCGAACGCTCGTGCTCGTCGGCGACGACGCGTTCGAAGCGCATTTCTGCGTGCCCCACGCGCTCGCGCGCCGATCGCCAAACCCGCCATTTTCGAGCCAGATCCTCACGTCGCTCGGGGAGCTTCCGATCGCGCTACCCGTCGTCGGCGCCGCGGTGATGCTTGCGCGCTCGGACGTCGACGCGCTCGCGGCGGGCGACGTGGCTCTCCTCGGCGAGCGTTTTCGAAACGGACGCGCGCGGCTCACCGAAGAGGTCGCCATCGCGGCGCACGATTGCGAGCGAGGTTTGCGCGCGAGGCTCGGCGAAGATGGCTCGCTCGTGATACTGGAAGGTGCCGAGGAGATCTCCATGACGGCTGAGCAAGAAGCAGCGGCGGAGAACGCGGGGCAATCCCCCGTCGTCGTTCGCGTCGAGATCGGACAGGTGACGATGAAAGCACGCGAGTGGGCCGCGCTCGCTCCCGGCGACGTCATCGCGACCGGACAGAAAATCGCCGACGCGATCGTGCTTCGCGTCGCAGGCGTCGAGGTCGCACGCGGCGAGCTCGTGGAGCTCGAAGGCGAGGTCGGCGTTCGGATCGTGTCGCGATCATGAGCGCGCCTCGTTTCTTCTTGTGTGTATGTTGCACGTATTTCGTCGCGTGTTCCAAGCCTTCCGGTGATTCGGCAGGCGTGGCTGCGAGCACGTCCGCGTCGGCGTCCGCTGCGCCGATCGTCGACGCAGGTCCCGTCACCGTCACGTGGAAAGGATCGTACGAAGCGGTAGCCGCGTCGCTTTACGTTCCCGACGGTGGCGAGTGGAAAGGAACGAAGTGGCACGGCGACGACGCCGGTACCGGCCTCGGAGCAGGAACCGTCACCCTCACCGTCCTCGGCACGCACGTCGACGGCACGGTGGAAGGCGTGCTCGGTCCTGGCGTGGTCGACGGCTCGCTCTTCGGCGACCACCTCTCGGCGTCCATTCGTCGCAAAGATCCGACCGATCGCGGATTCGTCGGCGTGCTCGACGGCACGGTGAAGGACGACAAGTGCGAAGGCGAGATCCACGTCTCGTCGCTCGTCGACGCGAACCTGCTTCGCCAGGCGAAGCTCGTTCTCACGAAGGCCCACTGATGTACCCGCGCACCCGTTACCTCGAATGGGCCATCCAGCACGGGGGCAAATGCAAATACGATCTCGGCACGAGCGGCTCGAGATCCGCGTGCTCGCTCGTCGATACGAGCCGCGTGGATCTGCACGACGTCGCCGGCTGGGAAAATCTTCGCACCGCCATCGCGAACGCGAACGACGTCCCGCGTACCCACGTGGTCGCGGCGCTCGGAACCGCACATGCCGTGTGGCTTGCCTATGCGGCCGCCGCTTCTCCGGGGGACGAGATCCTGATC
>JAICXU010000120.1 GCA_025934595.1 Polyangiaceae bacterium
AATGTTGAACGTGGCTGTCGTGGGATCACTGCCGACGGTCGCTCCCCAGTGCGTAGCCGACGTCGGCGTGATGAGGCACGAGCCGCACACCGCGCGCGCGCCGGTCGACGTGAACTGCGCGCATTGCGAGGAGTCGGTCCCTGTCGCGCACGCGAAGAAGTTCGTGAAATCGGTGCTGGTGCACACGCCGGCATAAGGACCGACCGGCGATTTGTACGTCCCGCCCGTGAATCCAGAGAGCGAGCCCGGCTCGCACACGAGCGTCCCGCCGTCGGGAAGAATGACGCGCCCGGCATCGTCGGTCCTCACGCCGCCATCGCTCGTCGTCGACGATCCCGAGTCTCGCTTGGTACCCGAGTCGCGGCGCCCGCTCGAGACGTCGCTATCGCCTCCATCCGCCGCGCCGCCGTTCGAGTCGCTGCTTCCGAAGATGCATGCCGAAAAGAGAAGAGCGGTCGTGGAGAAGATCCCCACCGCGAAGAGGCCCGACAAAGTGCTGGTTTTGCGCATGGTGTGCTCCTACGGGCGCGCAGGGGAAAATCTTCCCTCGCGGTCTTCCCGCAGGGGAAGGCCCGAATCGACGCCCGCTCCGACGCGCCATCCTGGCATTTGATTCAATCACGCGCACGTTTCGCCTCGAAACGCGCCGCCAACGTCGGCGCGCTACTCGGCGGCGTGCGCCATGTCCTCGCGGACGGCGTTCTTCTTCTTCGCCGCACGTTCCTCACGGAACGCGAGCACGTCTTCGCGAAGACGCTGCGCGACGCTCGGCGCTTCACGCACCGCGCTTTGCACGAGCTCGATCACGACATGCGGCGATTTCTTCGCGAGCTCGGCGCTCTTTGCCGCCGTTCCCGTGAGCCGATCGCGAAGACGCTGCATTGGCGTCTTCTTGATGTAATCGGCGATCTCCGCCACCGTGTCCGCCGCGACGCCTGCGTACTTGTGCGGCGGCTTGTGCAGACCGCGCGCGAACTTCGGATTCGCTTCGAGGAACGCTTTCACTTCTTCGCGCGTGAGGCCGTGCTCTTCGAGCGCGCGATCGTATTCCGCGACCGCCGCTTGCTTCGCTTTGAAGAGATACATCTGCACGCGCGAGTAGAAATTCACGCGACCGTCGCCGCTCGTCTCGACCGGGCAGAAGATGGTTCCGGGGAATTTCTCGGTGATCGCCGACTGCACGCCGTCGGAGACGCCCGCGGAGGGCATGCAACCGAACGGCTTCACGCTGAGCGTCATGTGCGCTTTGGCGTGCACGACGTTCATGATGAGCTTGCCGACTTCCATGTGGCCTTCGCCGCCGCGGAGATCGTTGTTGTAATACTCGTGGCTGATCTCGGCGATCGCCTTCATGTCGGGCAGCTTGTAGCCATAGAGACCGACGGAGTGCGCGAAGATCTGGAAGATCACGCGCACCGCTTTTTCGGCGACGTTCACGGCCACGAGCGTCTTCATCGCGCCGAACGCGCCCGCGCCGTCGAGGCCGTATTTCGCCTTGTCTTGATGGCGAAGGAACATGCGGTCCTTCGTGTCGTTCTGCGATTCCCAGATCGTGTAGAGGATCCACGCCGTCACGAGCTGGATGTCGCACTCGGCGCCTTCGCTCTCGAGGAAGCGCTGGAGCTGATAGTTGCCGTCGCCTTCCGTCGTCATCGCCCAGAATTCGCCGATGATCGAGACCTTCGGGATCGCGCGCATCTTGTCGACTTTGACTGCCTCGAAGAGCGGCTTCGATCGCCAGAGCGCAGCGAGGATGCTCTTGTTGTTGAGCATCGCGTCGTAACAAATCCGCTTCGCTTCCTCGAGCGCCGCGTCGGTCGCGCCGGCCGTGATCTCGAACGGACGAAGGCGGTAGCCGACGGCGTTGAGCACGTCGCCCGCGATGATGCCGCGGATGATCGCGAGGAAGAACGCCGGGTTCATTTCGAGACCCGACTCTTCGCCCGTCGCTTGCTTCAAGCCGCCTTTTTGCTGGAAGAGCATCACGCGGAAGCCGTCGAAGCCGGCGTCACGCAGCGCCTTGCGATATTCGGTGACGTACATGCCGAAGCGACACGGGCCGCACGCGCCAGCCGTGAGGAAGACGTATTTTTTGACGATCTCTTCGCTCGTCATGCCGTGCTTGTCGCGCAAGATCGACAGCGTTTGGACGAGATTTCCCACGGTAAAATACGTGGGATTGCATTGTCCGCGATTGCCGAACTCTTTTCCGTACTGGAGCGCTGCGTTGTTCGGCGGGTCCATCATCTGCACGTTGTAACCAACGCCACGGAGGCCGCCTTCGACGAGGAAGTCGTGCGCGATGGTGAGGCCGCCGACCAAGATCGTGATCTCCGGCTTCTCGCTCTTCGTGAAGATGAGATCGGCCATGTCCTCGGTCCAATGCTCGTCCTTCGCATCGAGCCCGAGGCGCTTGCGCTCTTCTTCTTCGAACTTCTTGAGCTCGGCGTCGACATCCAAAATGGGGAGCTTCGTCTTCGATTTGATTTGGATCGTGTTCATGGTCATTCCCCTTCTTGCGCGAACGCTTCCTGATGCATCGGTCCGATTCCAGTGACGATGGGCTCGCTCGCAGCGAGCAGGCTTGACTCGCGTCCAGCCTGACCGGCAATGCGAACGATGCCGTCTTTCGTTTTCTTCCCGAGCTGCAAGAAGCCGACGCTGCTCTCCGGCTCCGGCGCACGCTTGGGTGCTTCATACGCGCGGATCTTTTCGCGCAAAATCTCGAGCTCGCGCGCGATCGCGGGATCGTGCTGTTTTCTCGCTTCGAGCTGCTCTTGGCGGAGCCCGAGGAGCTCGGCCTTCTTCTTGTCGATCGTATAGAGGAGCTCGGCTTTGCGGCGACCTGCGTCCTCGAGGCGTTCTTCGTGGAGCTTCAAAGCGTGCGCATACGTCTTCACGCGAATCTTGATCGAGCC
The DNA here is from genome assembly GCA_025934595.1 of Polyangiaceae bacterium. GTDB lineage: Bacteria > Myxococcota_A > Polyangia > Polyangiales > Polyangiaceae > JAICXU01. Next base: position 2,919 of record JAICXU010000120.1, read on the forward strand.
GCCGGGTTTGTTCGCGTCGATATCGTGCAGCGCCGAGTACGGCGTCTTGCTCGCTTGGATGATCGAGTCGATGAGCCCGAACGTCGGCGCATCATGACCGCACTTGAAGGAGGAGAGGTCGAGCACGACGACGTTCGGGTGATGCGCCGCAAAAACCGCCGCCCACACTTTCTGCGCGCTGTTGGCCGAATAGTTTTCCGGCCAGACGTGATTGAGCTCGAGCGGCGACTTGATCGTGCCGGCTTCGAGCTCCTCTTTGAAGTAGCGATCGAGATACTCGCGCTGCTTCGGGATCGAACGGATACTGAGGATCGGATAGCCGAGGACCTGGAATTCCTCGGGGATTCCGTGATTGAGACCCGGGTCCGAGTGGTACGGGCGACCGATCATCAAGATCGCCACGCGGTCCTCCGCTTCGACCGTCTCGAGGATCGCGCGGCCTTTGTCCTGCAGATCATTTTCGAACTGCGTGAGCGCTTTCCACGCTTCGGCGCATGCGTGCTCGTTCTCGTCGTCGGTGACGCCGAGCCGCGGGCCGAACGTGTCGAGCATGCGCTTCGCGAGGAGCGTGGGCTCCGCGAACGAGAGCGCCGGATCCAAAAACTCGATGCCGCGCTTCGCGAAGAAGTCGACCTCTTTCGTGAACGCGGCCTTCATGACGTCGGGCGCGCCGGCGACGATCGGGCAGCTCGCGTTGTCCATCGTGTCGGCCACGAACGACTGCACGTGCGTCAGGATCGGAAAGAAAATGTATTTCAGCGGCTTCTTCTCTTCGTGCGCATGGAAGAGGAGATGATGGATGTGCGCTTGGGCGACCTTGCTCGGGTAGCACGGGTCGATCGAGCCGTATTTTCCGCCTTCGACCCACATCTCTTCGGTCGTCTCGTCGCTGAAAACGACGTTCTGCTTCTGGATTCCGATCGACTCGAAGTACGTGCGAAACCACGGCGCCGTCATGTAGACGTTCAACACACGAGGGATGCCGATGCGCACGCGGCGGCGTGCTTCCCAATTTTCTTTGCTCGCGCGATGGAACGGACGTGACACCTCGATGCGACGCTGGCCGAAGATGCCGCGGCGCACTTCCACCGTCTTCAGCGGGGCACCGTCCTCGGGCATCGGCACCGGCTTGAAAAAGTGCATGAACGCGCGCTTCGACTCGTAGTCGACGACGTTCGGGAACTGCTTCGCGATCTCTTTGCGATCCTTGACGAGCGCGAGCATCGCTTCGTTCGACTCGACGGTGCCCTTCTCGCACGAGAATCCCGCGATGTAGCGTGATGTCGAGCAGTCTTGGCGCTTCGTGTCGATGAACGTGCGTTTGCACTCGTTCGGACAGAAGTGACACACGGTTTCTTCGTCGTTCTTCGTCGTGAACTCGAGATCGAGCGCGGCTTGAATGCCGATGAATTGGCTCTTTCCCGTGCGTTTCACGACGCGGAGCGTTTCCATCGCCGCGCCGATCGCGCCGGCCTCGCCGGTGTGCGGATGCACGAACACTTCGGCGCCGGGCACGCGCTCTTTGATGTAGTCGACCTGCGCTTTGACGGCGGCGAGGTTGTATTGCGTGCCACCTTGCAAAACGTATTTCGTGCCGAGCGCGGCCATGCGCGGGATCTGCACGACGTACTGCCACACGTTCTTCGGGAGCACCTGCGCGAGGCCCGCGAGCATCTCCTCTTTCGAGAAGCCTTCCTTCTGGAAGTTGACGCGGTCGGTGTCGAGGAAGACTGCGCACCCGTAGCTGAACTTCGGCGCGAGCTCCGCTTTGAACGCGACGTCGGCGAACTCGGTGACGGGCACGCCGAACGAATCCGCGGTCGCTTGGAGGAGCATTCCATTTCCGGCCGAGCACGAGTTCGACAAGCGGAAGTTCGCGATGTCGCCGTTCTTCATGAACAAGACCTTGATGTCTTGTCCGCCGATGTCGCAGATGACGTCGACGTCGCCGAAGAAATGCACGGCGCTCATCATGTGCGCGACCGTCTCGACGATGTTCACGTCGGCCTTCACGCATTCTTGTAGAACGTCGGCCGCGTAACCCGTCGCGCCGAAGCCGAGCACCTCGAGCTTTGCGCCTTGTTTTTCCACGTGATCGCGAAGGCTCGTCAGCAAGTCTTTCGTGTCGACGATCGGATTGCCCTTCGAGAGCTGGTAGGCCTTCGCGAGGATCTTGCCGTCCTCGCCGACGAGCACGGCCTTCGACGACGTGCTTCCGCCGTCGAGACCGACGACGGCTTTCACGGTCTCGCCAGCCTGGAAGGTCACCGGCTCGAACTTCGGAATCTTGTAGAGCGCGCGGAAGTCTTCGAGCTCTTGCTCGGTCTTCGAGAGCGGCGGGCCCGCGGATTCGCCGAGACGCGCTTTGCGCCCGTTCGTCATGTACTCCTTGAGACCGGCGACTCCGGAGATGACGCCGACCGCTTCTTCTTCGTGCAGGCCGTAGAGCACCGCGCCGAGCGCCGCGTAGTACTGCGAGTTGTTCGGGACGAAGATGAGCTCTTCGATCGGAACGTCTTGCGGATATTCGTGGCCGCGCTCTTTCCAGATCTGCGGGATGCGCAGGCGCCAGCAATCTTGGAGAAACGGCAGATAGGTGTTCGGCCCGCCGAGCAAACACACTTTGTGCTTCAAGGTGCCGCCGCGCGTGAGCACGCTTAGATTCTGGAGAACGATCGCGTCCGCGAGCGAGCAGAGCACCTCGTTCGCAGGGATGCCGTTCTTGATCAAGTTGACGATGTCGGTCTCGGCGAACACACCGCATTTCGCCGCGACGTGATGCAGCTTCGAGTCGTCGAAGCGGAGCGTGGTGACGAGCTCCGGCGGCGCGTTCACTTTCAAGAAGCACTTGTCGATCGTCGCGCCGGTGCCCGACGCGCACTTGTCGTTCATCGAAGCGAGCGCCGTCTTCTCACCGTGCTCGTCTTCTTCGCGCTGCTTCTTCCCTTCCCTGAACATGATGATCTTGGCGTCTTGTCCGCCGAGCTCGATCACGCTTCCGCAATCCGGATGCAGGTGCTCGACGGCCAACGTGACCGCGTTCACCTCTTGGACGAACTTGCCGCCCGTCGGTGAGCAGAGCGGACCCGCGCCGGAGCCGGTCAAAAACATTTTCCATCCGCCGCCGCCCTTGTCGACGCCTTGGTCGGGGAACTTGGAGAAGATCTCCTCCATCATCGACAGCACGTATTCCGGCTGCTTCGTGTGATGGCGCTCGTACTTGGAGAAGAGGATTTCTTTGTTGGCCGGGTTGACCACGACCGCCTTCACGGTCGTCGATCCGACATCCATTCCGATGATCAGCTGCCGGCCGCCGAAAGTCCCCATCCGTGCTCTCTCCTGCGTCCCGATTGCGGACAACCGGGACTAGACGTGCGTGTCAGTTGAATAGCGTTAGCCGGTTTGGCCGGGATTCGGAAGCTTTTCGTTCTTCACGGCGGAGCCGAAATCGAGCCGATTGATGCGTTTTTCACGGTTTCTCGGCGCATTCGCGCTCGCACACTGTCCCACCCTTTTCACTGACGCGCGTGTCAGTTTCGGTGACACGTTTGTCAGTAAGCTGGTATTTCCGTGGCGTGGACAAAACGGAGCGCCGCCAACAAATGCTAGCCCACGCACGCGACGTCTTCGCGCGGCGCGGCTATCACGACGCGAACGTCGACGAGATCGTCAAAGCCGCGGGAGTCGCGCGCGGCACCTTCTATCTCTATTTCGAAGACAAGCGCGCCGTCTTCGAAGAGATCATCGACCGCTTCATCGCCAAGCTCGCGATGAGCATCTTGCGCGTCGACCCGCGCGATCCGAATCGCAGCGTCGCCGAGCAAGTGCGCGAGAACATCCGGAGCATCGTCCACCTTCTGCTCGAAGATCGCGCGACCACGAAAATTCTTTTGTCGGACGCGCTCGGCGTCGACGTCGCGTTCGATCGCAAGCTCCACTCCTTCTACGACGAGGTCTCGAAGCTGCTCGAAGAGAGCTTGCGCGAAGGCCAAGACTTGAAGGTCGTCGAAAAGGGCGACGTCACCATGTACGCGTGCATGACGCTCGGCGCGCTGAAAGAGCTCGTCTACCAAGTCGTGATCCGCGACTGGGACACGCCCGAAGAAAAGCTCGTCAGCGAGGTGATGACGTTCTTGCGACGCGGCTACTTGCGCGTCGAAGAGAGCGCGGCGCCCGCGAAGAAGCTCCCCCGCCGCCGCGCGTCGTAGAGCTGGCTGACAGCGCTAGCCCGCCGAGGTCAGTGCTTCTTTCGCTTCTTCTTTTTCGGTTTCGGCGGCGGAGGGTCCGGCGGGCCCGCGTCGAGATCGAAGGTATCGATTTGTGGCGCCTGCCCGCCTTGTCCAAGCGCGCCGTCGGGACACACCGTTGCGGTGAACGATCCGTGAATCTGCATCTCGGCTTTCGGATCGCTCTCCACGTGCGCTTTCACGTGGGTGTCGTCGAACGACGTGATGACGAGATTCGAAGCTTCGGGTCCCGAGCTCGCCATGCGCGTCTCGTGCGCTTTCACGTTGCCTGCGATGAATCCGCCGCCGGTGATGGGAAACGTGCCCGCTTCTTTCGCCGTGAATCCTCGCAAGCGAATCGCCGCGAATCCGCCTGCCGACAAATTCAGAGACGCGACCGAGAGCTCGCCGCAGCTCGGTGTCGGCAACGTTTCTGGAGCGAACACGAAAACGGCGAGCATCTGTTGCTCGGGATCGTATTGCGCGAACGCGTCGCCTTTTGCTTCGTAGGCGTTGTCGCGATCGATCGTAATCGAAAGGGTGCTCGCCACGGGCAATTCCTCCGCCGGAGACGGAGGCGGCGGCGGAGACTGCGGGCGCGCCCCGCATGCAGCGAGCGCGGACGCGGCGAGGGCGAACGCGAGACCGCGCATCAGCTCTTCATGGGCACATGCGCGCGACGACG
>JAICXU010001099.1 GCA_025934595.1 Polyangiaceae bacterium
CGAAAGCACGGCGAGCGCCACGCGATCCGCCGGCGGCGGCGTGGGCGGCGGCACGACGAACTTCGTGCTGCAACCCGGCACCGACTCGAACGACGCGATCGTCAAAGGCACGAAGCGTGGCCTCTACGTCACGGAGATGATGGGGTTCGGATTCAACGCCATCACCGGCGATTTTTCTCGCGGCGCGTCCGGCTTTTGGATCGAAAACGGTGAGCTCGCGTATCCCGTCAGCGAGATCACGATCTCGGGCAACGTCGACGACATGTGGAAGACACTCGACGCGGTGGGATCCGATCTCGACATGCGCACCGCGATCGTGAGCCCGACGATTCGCATCGCGAAGATGGTCGTCGCCGGCGGCGGCAGCTGATTCGATGACGCCCGACGAGCTGAAGACGCTGCGAAAAGAGCTGCAGTGCACGGCAAAAGAGCTCGCGGCCGCGCTCGGCGTCGATCAAGCGACCGTGCTCGGCTGGGAAAAAGGCGAGCTCTTTCCGACGAAGCAATTCGTCGACAAGATGAGCGTCCTTCGCGCCAAAGGCCCGTCGTCGATTCCGAAGAAATCGAAATCGGTCGATCCCATGAAGGTGATGAGCGACCCGACGTTCTGGGCTCTCATTCGAAAAATCGCCGCGCACAAAAAATTGCGCGACGACGCGATGAAGCTCGCCGAAGCTTACGGCGATCCCGCGCAGGCCGAGTCGCCCTGATCGCACACGACCGCTTTCACGGTCGCGATGACTTGGTTGTCGGCTCGGAAGGTGACGGTCGCCGTCCCGATGTTCACTCCGGAGAACGCCCACTTGTTCCCGTGCGCGCCCTCGACGAGCAAAATGTTCGGATTGTCGCTCGTGATGTTTCCGATCATCGGATTGTTGTCGGAGTTGTAGGGGATGACGTTCGCGGTCGTGATGCTGCCGATCGGGATCGCGATGCGTTGCAACGTGACGACGGGCTCGGGATTGATGTCCGACTGCGACGTGTTCGTGATCTCTTCGTGTTGATACGAGGCTTCGCAGCCGGCGAGAGCGGTGAGCGCGATCAGCGGTAAAATAAGGTATTTCATCACTGCACCTTGATCGCGAGGGTTTGCGTCAGCGTGCCCTGCGTGACCGTGAGGTGTCCCGTCTGGCCGGACGTGGCCGTGCTCGCGATCGTCACGTCGATCTTCGCGATGGGATTTCCTTCGCCGAGCGAGAGGAGGGTGGGATCGTCGACGGTCCACGTGTAGTCGACCGATCCGGCGAGCTTCTCGCCATGCGGTCCGAGCGCGCTGGCGACATACGTGAGCGTGTCACCGCTTGCTGCGCTGATGATCGCGGGCGGCGTGCTACCCGATTTGTCGATCACCCCGACCGAGGAGATCGGCGACACGGTGATGTACGTGAAGTCGTAGACATTGCTGTCGACGGTGCTGCGCACGACGAGGCCGTCTTTGCCCGGACGCATCGCTTGGATCGTTCCGTCGAGCCCACTCGAATCGAGGATCGCCTGTGAAACGGGACGCAAGTCGGGATTGCCGGCGGACCTCGAGTCGTTCGCTTGATACGCGAGCTTGAATCTTCCGCCGCTCGCGACCGTCGTCGGGAACACGGCCGCCGTCATCGACGGCGTGTCGGTGAAGATGTCGCC
>JAICXU010000062.1 GCA_025934595.1 Polyangiaceae bacterium
CTCATGCGGGCCGCGACGTTCGTCGTTTGGAGAGACACGCTGTGGACAAGAAGTGGGGAAACCGCGCAAAAGCTGAGGTCTACGAGCCGCCCGCCGTAGACGGCCGCGTTCCCCCGCACGATCTCGACGCGGAAGCCGCCGTCCTGTCGGCGATCTTGATCGATGCCGGCGCGCTCGATCGCGTGCTCGAGTTCTTGAAGCCCGAGCACTACTACTCCGAAGCGCACCGCCGCATTTACGAAGCGTGCATCGAGCTCCGCGCCGTTGGTCAGCCGGTCGACGTCGTGCAGGTCGGCACGTGGCTGAAAAATCGCGAGCGCATCGCGCAAATCGGCGGCATGGCGTACCTCACCGAGATCTTGAACGCCGCGCCCGCCGTCGCGAACGTCGGCGCGTACGGAAAAACGATCCACGAAAAGTGGCGCGTGCGGCAGCTCATCGCCACCTGCCAGCGCGTCTCGGCGACGGGCTACATCGACTACGGCGAGGCGCAGGCCTTCATCGACGGCGCGGAGCAATCCATTTACGAGCTCGCGCGCACGAGCGAATCGAACAGCGCCGAGCGTCTCATTCACGTGATGAAGCGCTCGTTCAAAGCGCTCACCGAAGCGATGCAACGCGGCGATCGCATCACCGGCGTTCCCACCGGCTTCGATCGCTACGATCGCCTCACCGCCGGTCTTCATCCCGGTGATCTCACGATCGTCGCGGCGCGTCCCGGCATGGGAAAAACGAGCTTCGTTCTCAACGTCGCCGCGAACGTCGCCAGCCCTCGCGCGCGCGAGGCGGCGCACGATCCGAACGATCAATGGGACGAGCCCGGCGCCGGCTGCATCTTCTTTTCGCTCGAAATGCCGCGCGAGCAAATCGCGAATCGTATGGTGTGCTCGTACGGCAAGGTGGATGTCGGCAAGGTGCGCGCCGGCATGCTCGGCCAACAGGATTGGAATCGGCTCACGCAAGCCGCGTCGTACTTGGGATCGCTTCCGGTGTGGATCGACGACTCGCCCTCGCTCTCGATTCTGGAATTGCGCGCGAAGGTGCGGCGCATTCAATCCGAATACGAGCGGCCCGCGGGTGACGGCGATCCGAAAAAGAAAGCCGGCAAGATCGGCCTCGTCGTCATCGACTACCTCCAGCTCATGAAAGGGCGCGACGGCGCGTCCTCGCGCGAACAAGAAATCAGCGAGATTTCCCGCGGATTGAAGGCCCTCGCGAAGGAATTGAAGGTGCCGGTCATCGCGCTCAGCCAGCTGAATCGCGCGGTGGAGACGCGCACGGAAAAAAACAAGCGGCCGCAGCTGTCGGACTTGCGCGAGTCGGGCGCCATCGAGCAAGACGCCGACAACATCTGCTTCATCTATCGCGACGAGTACTACAACAAGGAAATGACGAGCGAGCGCAACATCGCCGAGCTCATCATCGCGAAGCAGCGCAACGGCCCCACCGGCACCGTGAAGGTTCGCTTCGATCGCGAATACACGCGCTTCGACAATCTCGCCGAGGGTGAATACGAAGAAGAGATGGGATAAGTTTTCCCCTCAGTGCCCTCGAACGGAAATCCCCTTGCGACGCTTCTCGGGTCGCATCGCGTGCTGATCGCCGTCGGAGCTGGCGGCGTCGGAAAAACCACGACGGCCGCTGCGCTCGGTGTCGCCGCCGCGCGCGAAGGCAAGCGCGTCTTGTGTCTCACGATCGATCCCGCGCGGCGTCTCGCGGAGAGCCTCGGTCTCGAGCGAATGAGCACCGAGGCAGTCACGATCGATCCCGCGCGATTTCGCGAAGCCGGTGTGCCGATCCAAGGATCGCTCACGGTCATGATGCTCGACACGAAGCGCACGTTCGACGAGTTCGTGAGGAAGCACGCGTCGACGCCCGAAAAGGCGAAGCGCCTGCTCGGCAACAAGCTCTACAAATACGTCTCGACGACGCTCGCCGGCACGCAGGAATACATGGCGATGGAGAAGCTCGTCGCCGTGCGCGACGATCCTGCGTACGACCTCGTCTTGCTCGACACACCGCCGACGGCGAATGCGCTGGATTTTCTCGATGCGCCGGAGCGCTTGATCGACGCGCTCGATTCGCCGGCGATGCGCTGGTTCATCGAAGCATTCCAGGAGTCGGGGAAAGTGTCGCTCAACTTGCTCGCGAAGTCGGCCGCGGTCGTATTGAAGACGATCGGCAAGGTCACGGGCGGCGGATTTTTGGACGACATGGCGGCGTTCATCGTGGAGCTGAACGATCTCTTCGGTGGCTTCAAAGAACGCGCGTCGATGGTGCAAAAAACGCTGCGTGCGAAAGACACGAGCTTCTTGCTCGTGACGTCACCTGCGCCCATGTCCATTCGCGAGGTGCTCTATTTCTCGGAGCGGCTGGCCGAGCACGGCATGCCGCGCGGTGCCTACATCGTGAATCGATTACGCATGCCGCCGCCGCGCGCCGGCGAGCCGCCGAGCGAGCCCGAGGTGCGCGACGCGGTGAAGAAGCACGCGCTCACGCTCGACGACGACGCGCCCGAACGCCTCCTTCGCGCCCACGCGGACGCGGTGAAGCTGGCTGCGCTCGACGCGCGTCACGTGAAGGCACTGGACGACGCCAGCAAGAACGCCGTGCCGATCGTGCGCGTGCCGCAGCTCGCGAGTGACGTGAGAGATCTCGCGTTGCTCGGCGAGGTCGCCGATCTCTTGATTCGCGCGTGATCGTGCACGCGGGGCTCATTCGCGCGGGATGTAACTCGCGTTCTTCATTCGCGCGTGACGTAACCCGCGACGAACGCCAAGACCACGGCGACGAGCGCCCACGTGCGCTGTTTGGCGACGGGCGATACCTTGCCGAGATTGAACCGCGTGACTGCGAACGGCGAGGCGAGCGCGTCGGTGAGCACCAGCACGAATGCGGTGACCCAGAGCCACGTCGCGCCTGTGATCATGGCCACGAGCGCGGAGCCCACGGTGGCGAGGCCGAAGATTTTTCCGGCTTCGCGATGATCGGCGTAGCTGTGGCCGGCGCCGATGGGGAAGATCAGGCCGAAGCCGATCGACGCGAAAGGGCTTTTTTTGTCGGGGATTCGCTCTTCATCGGGGACCTTGCGAACCTCCGGTCCGAGGCCGCGATAGGCGGAAGAAGGCGTCGTCGGCGGCGGTGATTGCATCGCTTCGAGCGCTTCGCGCGCGCGATCGAGCTCGCTCTCGGGCACGACGAGACGAATGTCCAAGATCGTGTCGAAGCGATTGAGCACGCCCGTCGCACCGCTGTTGCCGCGGATCGACACGCGGAGATCATGCATCTTCAAGAAATCGCGCGCCATGTCCGCTTCGACGGGATCGTTGTAGCGGCGAAGCTCGATCCATTTCTCGTCGTCGGCGCTCATGCGTCCTCGCCCTTCGCGCGACGGCGCTTGTTCTTGTAGAAGACGCGGAGCGGCACGCCTTCGAACTCGAAGCGCTTGCGCAACTGATTGACGACGAAGCGGCGATAAGAAAAGTGGATCGCGTCCGGCGCGCTCGTGATCGCGACGAACGTGGGCGGCGCGATCTCGGCTTGCGTCATGTAATAGAGGCGAGGGGCCTTGCCGCCCGACGTCGGCGGCGGATGCGTGTCGAGCACCTCGGCGAAGAAGCGATTGAGCTCGCCCGTGCCGATACGTTTCACGAAGCTCGCATGCGTGCGATCGATCTCGCCGAAGAGCTCGTTCACGCCTCGTCCCGTCTTCGCGCTGATGCGCGCGACGCGTGCGTACGGAGCGAACGACAATTTCTCGCGCGCGATTTCTTCGGCATGATCCATGGCCTTTTTGTCGAGCAAATCGCACTTGTTGAGCGCCACGACGAGGCCGCGACCGCGCTCGTGCGAGAGCCCGAGGATTTTTGCGTCTTGCTCGGCGACGCCTTCCGCCGCGTCGCACACGAGCACGGTGACGTCGCTTCGCTCGATGCTGCGAATCGCGTGCATGACGCTGAGCGATTCGATGGGGTCGTCGGCCTTCGTGACCTTGCCCTTTTTGCGGATGCCGGCGGTGTCGGAAAAAATGTACGTGCGCGTGCCGCGCGTGACGAGCGCGTCGATCGCGTCACGTGTCGTGCCGGGATTCGGCGAGACCAGCATGCGGTCTTCGCCGAGCACGCGATTGAGCAGGCTCGATTTTCCCGCGTTCGGCTTTCCGACGATCGCGATGCGCGCGATTTTTTCGTCGGCTATCGCGGGCGGTTTTTCTTCCGGCAACGCATCGACGATGGCGGCTTCGAGCTCGCCGATGCCGCGTCCGTGAAGGGCGCTCACGGGAAATACTTTGTCGACGCCGGCGCGATAGAGGTCGAAAGCGTCTGCGTCGCGGTCTTTCGTGTCGGCCTTGTTTGCCGCGAAAAACACGGGTTTTTGGCTCTCGCGGAGCACCTGCATCGCCGCGCGATCGGCCGGTGTCAGCGGCGCGCTTGCATCGGCGATGAACACGATGACGTCGGCTTCGGCGACGGCGGCGCGCACGTGCGATGCGATGCCGCTCTTCATCGGATCCTTGTCCTCCGGATCGAATCCGCCCGTGTCGATGAGCGTGTAACGGCGACCGAATCCGTTCGTATCGGCGTAATGGCGATCACGCGTGACACCGGGCTCGTCGAACACGATCGCGAGCGAGCGGCGTGCGAGGCGATTGAACAAAGTCGACTTGCCGACGTTGGGCCGACCGACGACCGCGACGATCGGCAGGCCAGCGAGACCTCCCGGAAGCGCGACGGGCGGGTCGCCCTCTTGGGTTCGCTGCGCGCGCTGACTTGCGGCACGCGCTGAGTTGGGCCGCTTCATGTCGAGTAGCCCATCTCTTTCAGTCCGGAGTCGGTGCGATACCAGCCGGGCGTGACACGCACCCACAATTTCAAATGGACGCGATGGCCGACGAGATGCTCGATGCGTTTTCGCGCGGCGATGCCGATCTCCTTCAACATCGATCCTGCTTTGCCGACGACGATCTTCTTGTGCGAATCGCGATCGACGTGGATGGCGGCTTCGATCGTCGTGGCCCCATTTTTCAGGCCTTCTTCGAATCGCTCGATGACGACCGCGACGCCGTGCGGGACTTCCTCGCGCGTCCGTTTCAAGACCTGCTCGCGCACGTATTCTGCGGCGAAGTAGCGCGTCGGACGATCGGTGAGGGCGTCTCCTTCATAGAGCATGTCGCCCTCCGGCATGAGCGCGCGCGCTTCGGAGAGCACGCGATCGATGCCGTTCTTGTTCTTCGCGCTGATGGGAACGATGGCCGCAAAATCGCGCACCTTCGACCACGCCGTCAGCGCGTCGAGAAGAACCGTCTTGTCGCTCACGCGATCGATCTTGTTGATCAGGAGGATTGTTTGCTTCGGAAGATCGTTCGCGATGGCGACGTCTTCGGCGGACGGCTCGAGCGCGTCGGTGAGAAAGAGGACGGCGTCGGCGCCTTGGGCCGCATCCTTCGCTTCGTGATTCATGAACGCGCCGAGCTTCGTCTTCGCCTCGTGCATGCCGGGCGTGTCGACGAGCGCGATCTGCGCATCGCCCTGCGTGACGACGCCGAGGACGCGATCGCGCGTCGTCTGCGGCTTGGGGCTCGTGATCGCGAGGGGAGCGCCGATCATCGCGTTGAGCAGCGTGCTCTTGCCGACGTTCGCACGCCCGACGATGGCCGCCTTTCCGGAACGCACGACTTTGGGCGCAGCTTCCCGCGCGCTTCCGTTTTTCTTTCCGAATCGTTTGGCCATGACCGAGCGCGGGACCTTAGCAAAAAAAGTGAGCCGGTCCGCCTGCCCGGCGCTACTTAAGGGGCGTGCTTGCCTTGACCCGCCTGGAAAATGGGGCCGGAGTCGCTCTTCTCGACGACGTCGAGATCACGATTCGGGCTCAAAATGCCGATGAAGCGGCGTTCCGCGAGCTCTATTTCCGCCATGCTCGCTACATCGCCGGCGTCGCGTATCGATTGATGGGCAACGACGCGGAAATCGACGACGTCGTCCAAGAAACCTTCGTCGACGCCGCGGACGGCATCGGGAGCTTGAAAGAGCCGCGGGCCCTCCGCGCGTGGCTCGTCGCGATCGCCGTGCGCCGTGTGCGGAAGCTCCTCGGGCGCCGCCGCCGTCGCCGCATCTTCGGTTTCCAGATCGCGGAGGTCGCCGCGCGCGCGTCGGATCCGAACGACCGCCGTCGCGTCGACGAGCTCTACGACGCGCTCGATCAAATCCCCACCGACTTGCGTCTCCCCTGGACGCTCCATCGCATCGAGCAAATGAGCTTGCCCGAGACCGCGGCGGCATGCGGCGTCTCGCTCGCGACGATCAAGCGTCGCATCGCAGAAGCCGAAGAGCGCGTGCAGCGTCGAATCGGACCCACCGAAAAGGTGCAGCCATGAACCACCACGTAGCCAGTCAGGACGCGCGACAAGCCTGCGTGCTCTCAATCGCTCGCGGCGCCATGTCGCCGTCGTGGGACGCGGCCCGCTCGGACCGCGTCTTCGAAAAGGCGGTGCGTGCGCGGCATGCGCGTGTGCGTCGTCAACGTTGGACGATGGTCGCCGCGACGGCTGCCGTCTTCGTGCTGGCGGCGCATTCGTTCGCCTCCGCGAATCTTCGCCCGACGAGCATCCCTCCTGCTGCATCGACTCCGTTCACGAGCGAGAGCACCGAAGACGATCTCGGCGCGCAAAGGGCGGGAGCAGTGGCCATGAGCCGCGACGCATTCGCCGACGGCGGCCGCGAGACCGATTGAGTCTTCACGATCGCCGCGTAAATAAGGCTTTTTAGCGCGCTTGTCGCAGCGCGCCGAACCCATTACTGTCCGCGCCCCGAGTCATGAGCTCCGATCCGCCCGAAAAAGAAGAGTCCGCCGAGGAAGAGAAAGCCGACCAGGCCGAAGGTTCGGAGAGAGTCGAATCGTCGCCTTCGAAAAAGCCGGCTCCCGTGATGAGCGAGCCGCCCTCGCCGCTTCCCATCGTCGCGAAGACGGCACGCAACGAAGAGCGTTGGAGCTGGGTTCCGTTCGCGATCGCGGTGACGGTGCCGGCGCTTCTCTTTTTCGTCTTGCCGCCGCTCTCGAAGAGCGGCCTCTGGGATCCGTACGAGCTCAACGTCGCGGATCTCGCGCGGCGCATCGCGGCGAATTTGTTCCACGCGAGCGGAGCGCTGCTCGCAGGCACCGACAACTCGATGCCGCACTTGAACGATCTCGGGCGCCCCGAGCTCCCGTTCACGTCGATGGCGCTCGGCTTCAAGATGTTCGGTCTCCACGTGTGGGCGGGGCGATTTCCGCTCGCCGTGTGGGGCCTCGTCGGCGTCCTCGCGATCTACGGATCGGTGAGCCGTCTCGTCGACAAGCGCGCGGGCCTCTACACCGCGCTCGCGCTTTCCACGATGCCTCTCTATTTCGTGCAAGCGCGCACGATGCTCGGCGACATCGTCACGATGAGCGCCGTCGCGATGACGTTCAGCGGATTCGCGGTCGCCGCGTTCGACACGGGACGCCCAAAGAGCTTGATTTCTCGGCTCGCGTGGCTCGTCGTCGGTCTCGTTGGCGCTGTATCGGGTTACATGAGCCGGGGCGCGCTCCTCGGTGTCGCCGCTCCTCTACTGGGCGTCGGTCTCGCATGGGCGCTCGCGGCGCTGAACGGCAGGCGGGCGCGCGATCCGTTCGGCGACGCGGTCGGCGGTCTCGCCGTCGGTGTCGGAGTCGCGGCGGCATACGTCGCGTTCGCGGCCCTCGCAGACGCCACGCCGAAAAATTTGAGCCTCACCATCGGCGCGATGCTGAAGACGCCGTCGAAATATCCGACGTACGATTTCATGATCGGCAACATCGGGCACGCGCTCGCGCCGTGGAGCGCGTTCGCGCCGTTCGCGCTGGGACGCTTGTTCCTGCCGCCGCGTGACGAAGGTCGCGAGCCTCTCGGTCTCGATGCGTTTCGTCGCGAGAGCGTATTTCGCACGGCGATCTTGCTCACGGCCGCCACCACGTACGGCGCGCAGGCCTTCTTGTCGGCGCACACGGAGCCCATCGCGTTCATCGCGCCCGCCGTCATCGCCGCGGCTTGCGGCGTCGCGATTCGCGATTTCGATCGCGGCGCGCACGCGTCGGTGGCCGTCGGCGTCGGCACGCTCGTCTTCCTCGAGATTTTGCATCACGACTTCCACGAGCTTGCCGACAAGGCGTTCCAAGCGTTCGCGGTCGCGGGGGCCACGTTCCCGGAGAGCTTCAAAGACAAATCGCTCGTTCTTTGGAGCGTCGCTCTTTACGGCTTCGGCGCGGTCGCGTTTCTGTCGTGGGTCGAGCGCGACGCGGAGCGCAAACCGTTCGATCCGAAGGTGTACCTCCACGTCATCGATTCTCTTCGCGAAGCGTGGGACGGCATCTTGATGCTCATCTACTTCGCGACGATCGCGGGCGCATCGCTCGCGGGTCTCGTCGTGTGGGCAGGCGTGCGGATGCATTCGCCGTGGCTTCATCGCATGTCGCTGCCCGTGCGCGACTTCATCTTGAACGCGTGGTGGATCGTCGCGCTCATTCCGCCGCTTCTCATCTTCGGCCTCATGTTCGCGTGCGACGTGTGGCTCTGGGCGTTCGGTCGCGCGTCGCGTCTGTCGAAAGAGTCGCTCACGCGCGGATTCGAGCCGTTCGAAGAGCTCTTCGAACGGATGGGCGGCGAAGCGAAAGAAAAGACCGAGACCAAGACCGAGACCGACGCAACGACCCACGCGGATGCGAAGACCAAGACCGAGGAAAAGAAGGACGAAGACGGAAGGTCGCCCATCGCCGTCGTCTTGTTCGGTCTGAGCATGCTCGTCTTCGTTCTTTCGGGCGGAAAATGGGCCCCGTTCAATCCTCCCGCCGATCTCTACGATCCGAAAGAAGGCGTCACCGAGACGGGTCGTGAGCTCCTCGTCTCGCTCCTCATTTTGGTTCCGCTCATGGTGCTCGCCGTGCCTGGCGCGGTGCTCGTCGCATTGCTCGGTCATCACATGCGCACGTCGATCGCGATCGCGCTCGCGATCCCGTCGGGGATCTCGGCGTTCCTCGTCATCGGATTTTTGGGCGAGCTCCTCGAGGGTCGTCGCGCGGCGGGCCTCGCGATCTTCGGCGCGACGTGCGCGGCGGTGCTTTCGGTCGCGTACTATCCCGCGCTCGCGAATCAGCTCTCTCCGAAAGAAGTCTTCGAGAGCTTCGAGCACGTGCACAAAGCCGGTGAGCCGCTCGCGCTCTTCGGCGTCGGCGGTCGTACGGCAGCGTATTACGCCGGCGGCGAGCCCACCATTTTGAACGAGCCCGGCCAAGCGTATCGATGGCTGATGGAAGGGGAGGGGAACGGTCATCGCCGTTATCTCGCGATGCGATCCGACGAGCTCCCGAAGTTGAACGAGCTTTATCGCGAACGTGCGCAACCGCGCGCGAACTTGCCGGTGCTCGACGCGCGATCGAGCCAAATCTTGCTGGTTGCGTCATCACTCGCGCCTGGTGAGAAAAACGAGAGCCCGCTCGAAAAATTGATCCTGTCGCAGGATCCGCATCCGCAACATCCGATGAACGTGAACATGGACGACA
>JAICXU010000979.1 GCA_025934595.1 Polyangiaceae bacterium
GGCGTGCTCTCCATCGGATGTTTTTTGGTGCATCCCGATCATCGAAAAAAAGGCGTGGCTCGCGCCCTCGTGCACCATGGCATCCAGTTCGCACGCGATCGTGGTGCGACGCTCGTCGAGGCCTATCCGCACGCGATCGATCGCGCGATGTACGACGAAGAAGCGTGGATGGGGCCCGCGTCGGTCTTCACGAGCGAGGGCTTCACGCACGAGGCGGGCGAGGCGCCTTACCCCGTCCTCCGGCTCGTGCTCGCGCCGCCCGCGCTTTGACGCGCCGAGCGATCGCTGCGCGTCGCCGTCGATATGTTACATTTCCGCGCAATGCGGTTTTTGGCGGCGTTTCCCCTGGTTTTCGTGCCTTTTTTCGTCTCGCCTGCGTTCGTCGGCTGCTCGAGCAGTAGCAGCGGGCCGAGCTCCGGCCCCAATTCGTCGAGCGGATTTTATTCTCCGCAAGGCTGCAAGTACGCGGTCACGCCTCCCGACACGGATGCATTCACCGACATCGCGCTCGACGGCACAGATCTCCAAACCGACACGGCGTCGTCCGCGCCGCTTCGTGTGCGCCTCGGTCTCGGCGGCGGAACGACGGAAGGCAAAGACGGCTACGCGGATCCCACGACGAGCGCCGCGTTCACGTGGGAGACGGCCGGCAACACGCACTCCGCGAAGATCAAAATCGGAACGAGCGCAGACGCTCTGAGCGACACACGCACCGGCTATTCGTGGATTACGCCCGGTGGCATCGGCTCACCGATCCAGATGCACGAAGTGCACGTGTGCGGACTGCAGCCGGCGACGACGTACTACTACCAAGTCGGCGGGCCGGCGCAGGGCGGCGATTCGTGGAGCGCCACCCAATCGTTCACGACCGTACCGGCGACGGGCAGCATCACGATCGGCGTGTCCGGCGACTCGCGCGACTCGGATCAAATTTTCCAGCTCGTACAAGAACGCATGCGGGACGCGGGCGTCGCGTTCCAAATCATGAGCGGAGATCTCGTGCCGCTCGGCACCGAAGGATCGCTCTATCAAGATTTCCTCGATCACGCGTGGAAGGATCCCGCGGACTCGACGAAGTTTCTCACGAGCGGCCAGCAGCTTTTCTTGATGGTGCCTGGAAATCACGAGAACGATTCCTCGCAATTTTTCGGCAATTTCGCGCTTCCCGGAACCGATCAAAACGCGGAGCGATACGGATCGATCGACGTCGGCAACGCGCACATCGTGCTCTTCGACGACGAAACGGTCGCCGCGAGCCCCGGCACCGACATCGCGAACGCGGAGCTCGCGTGGCTCGAGCAGGATCTCTCTTCGGCCGACGCGAACCGCAGCACGCGGCCCTTCGAGATCGTGGTGCATCATCGTGGTGAGCTCTCGACCTCGACGCACTCGGGCGACAGCGACGTCACAGCGATGCGCAGCGCGCTCATGCCGATTTGGGACAAGCATCACGTCGACCTCGTGCTCAATGGTCACGATCACAACTACGAGCGGAGCAAGCCCGTCACCGGTCCCGCGTCGGCGCCCGCGCTCGCCGCGAACGGAACGACGTACGTCGTGTGTGCGGGCGCGGGTGCGAGCGCATATGCGCCCGGCAGCGCGCCCTCCGCGACGCGAGAAATCAACGTCGGCTTCGGATCCGGCACGCCGTACGTCGGCGTCTACGAGCTCGTGACGCTGAGCGGAAACACCGTGTCAGTGAAGGCCTACGGCCTCAAGAACGCCGGCGGCGGCGTCGACGGCGACGACGTGATCGATCAATTCGATCTGACGCATTGATCAGCGCTTGAAGCGAATGCTCGCGGCGCCCGCGCGCTGGACGCCGCTCTCGGGATGCAACGTCGTCCAGCGTAGCGATCGAATGATGTCGCACGTGAGGCCGACGAACACCGCGCGCAAGACCTCGTCGCCGCTCGCCGCGTCGAGCTCGCGCATCTTCGCGAGA
>JAICXU010000174.1 GCA_025934595.1 Polyangiaceae bacterium
CGCGCTCGAGACGCTCGTGGAGCGCGCGCGAAACGAAGGCGACACCGACACCGCCGAGTCGCTCCGTGCCGGCGTTTCACTGTCGGCGGAGATCTCCGGCGACGTTCTTTATCTCCCGTGTCCGATTTGCGATGAGCGCATGAATCGAGCCATTTTCGGCCGCAAATCCGGCATCGTGGTCGACGTGTGCGCGCAGCATGGGACTTGGTTCGATCACGGCGAGGTCGAGATTGCGATTCGCTTCGCGCGCTCGCACAAGGTCCTCACCGAGAATCCGAAGGCGCAGCTCACCGCCGAACGAATTCAGCCGCGAGCCGAGGTGGAGGGCGCCGGTCTCACGTTCATCGAGCGGCTCGCGATCGCGATTCGTTGGCTGCGCGGCGATTGAGCTCAGACGACGAGCGGTCGCTGCTTCGACTCGTGCGCGAGCAGCCATTTTTTCTTGTCGACGCCTCCGGCATATCCGGACAGCGCGCCGCTCGCCGCGATCACGCGATGACACGGAACGAAGATCGCGATCGGATTGCGCGCGTTCGCCATTCCGACGGCGCGGACGGCGGCAGGATCGATCGCGACCGACTTCGCGAGCTCGAGATACGAGCGCGTCTCGCCGAACGGAATTTTCACGAGGCCACGCCAGACTTTTTTCTGGAACGGGGTGCCGATGCCTCCGAGCGGCGTCGTCACGATCTTCAGCTTTCCTGCGAAATACAGCTCGAATTCGCGTTCGGCGAGATCGAGGACCGCATGCCTTTTCGTGTGCTCGGGCAGATCGAACGGGCGCTCGTACTTCTGACCGAAGAACTCCGCGACGAGCAAAGCGTCATCGTTCGCGACGAGCCAAAGCTTGCCGAGCGGCGAGGGAATGGTTCGGCCCGCCAAATTTTTCTTCGTCGATTCTTCAATCCGCATGATGACTCCTCCACAAATGAACGACGGCATACGCGCGCCACGGGCGCCATGCTTCCGATCGCGCTTCGAGCTCGCGCGGCTTCGTGGACCCGAGCGCTTTTCGCACGCCGAGATCGCTCGACGGAAACGCGTCCGCGTGACGCAGCGCGCGCATCGCCACGACTTGCGACGTGAAGTTTCCGATGCCCGCGATGCGCATCATCGCGCCAATCGCACGTTCGGGATCCTCGCTTTGCGACAAGACGAGCTCACCGTCCTCGATCGCACGCGCCACCGACACGAGCGTCTTTGCACGCGCCTCCGGCATTCCGATCGTGCGCACGTCCGCGCTGCGAGCGTTCGCGATCTTCTCGGAAGACGGGAAAATGTAGGCGATTTGCGATCGCGCGTGGCGCGTGACATGCGTGCCGAATTTTTCGACGAAGCGTTGCGCGAGCGTCGTCGCGCCTCGCACCGTCACTTGCTGTCCGAGGACGGAGCGCACGGCGATCTCGAACGGATCGAACGCTCCTGGGACGCGTGTGCCGCGTTGCTTCTTCACGGCCGCGCCGAGCATCGAGTCCGTCCCGAGAAATCCTTCGATGACGTCGGGACGCGCGTCGAGATCGAAGAGATGGCGAAGCTTCGCCGAGATTTCCATCGCCTTCGGAGCGAGCGCGACGGGCACGGTCGCGACGATGCGCGATTTCGCGGACTCGTTCTCCACGCGAATTTCTTCGACGCGCTTTCCGATGGGGATCGCGCGCACGTACGTGGAGCTTTCGACGCGCTCGATTCCGTGCATCGCGCGATCGCCTAGAAATTCCAGCAAATGATCCCAGTCGAACGGCGGCCGATAATCGAGACGCAGCGAGAACGTGCCGTCGTCCGGCTTCGAGCCGTGCTCCTTGCGCATCGACGTCGGCGCGCGACCGAAGCGAGCTTGCACCGCAGAATTGAATCGACGCACGCTCGCAAATCCCGACGCATGCGCGATCTCCGTCATCGGCAGCTGCGTATCGTGCAAGAGCTGCTTCGCGAGCGCGAGCCGGCGCGTCTGCGCGAGCATGACGGGCGACACGCCGATTTCCGATTCGATCGCGCGCCGCAAATGACGCGACGACACGTCGAGCTCGAAGGCCAAGTCTTCGAGAGACTGCTCGTTCAAAAATCCTGCCTCGATCTTCGCGAGCGCGGCGCGCACGAGCTTCGAGACGGCGTCGGTCGACGCGGATCCGGCGCCGGGCGCGACCTCGGGCCGGCATCGGAAGCACGCGCGATAACCCGCTTGCTCGGCTTCCGCGGCGCGCGAATAAAATGTGACGCGATCGCGACGAGGCGTGCGGGCTGGGCAGATCGGCCGGCAATAGATGCCCGTCGTGCTGACGGCGACGAAGAACACGCCGTCGAACCGGCGGTCACGTGCCACGAGCGCGCGATAGCAGGCGTCGGGGTCCAAAATCATGATTCGTATGTAATGCGCGCTTGGCGATCACGCTGGCCATTTTCGGACATGGCAGCAAGTTCGTATTTCGAGCCGAAAACACGTTAGATTTCGATGCGTGCAAATCGCCGCTCTGGCTTTGGTCGGTCTCGTCGCGCTTCTCCACGTCTACTTCATGATCCTGGAGAGCTTCCTCTGGGCGACTCCGTTCGGCGAAAAGACGTTCAAGCGATCGCACGAAGAGCAGATGCAGACGAAGGCGCTCGCGCAGAACCAAGGTCTCTACAACGGGTTTTTGGCGGCAGGTCTCGTGTGGAGCTTCTTCGCGGCGCCCGACATGGCGTTTTCGCTCCGGCTCTTCTTTTTGATCTGCATCGCCGTCGCGGGCGTCGTCGGCGCGATCACGGCCGACAAGAAGATCTTGTTCTTGCAGACGCTGCCCGCCGTGATTGCCCTGGCGCTGGTGATCGTCGCGCGCTAGGGTCCCGCTGTCGAATCTGCGGGGAAGCCGGTGAAAAGCCGGCGCGGAGCCGCCACTGTAACCGAGGAAGCTCGGGAGCCAGGAAACCGCCGATCGACGAGCCGCCGGCGATAGTTGCATTCCGCACTTATCTTCGGCTGCTCTCTCCGGATGCCGCGCGAGCCTCGCGGCAAGGACGTGCGAGATGCGGAACATCGTGTTGGGCTGTGCGGGTGCGATCGGAATCACGATCGCATTCGTCGCATGTGGCTCGAGTAGCGACGGCGCGAAATCGAGCGAAAATCCCCTCGATTCGGGGACGATCGACCTCGGTGACGCGAACGTCTTCGTGGAAGCGGGCACCGGTCCCACGCCCGTCGACGGCGGATTTCCGTTCGATGGCGGAACGCTTGCGATCGATCGCTTCGCCACGAGCGTGGTCGACGTTTCGCCAGGATCCTGCGGCGGATTCGGATCCGATGGGCTTCCGACCGTCGTCGAAGGACCACCCGTCGGCGGCGGGGCGGAAGAAGGCAGCCTCGACGTCGTCTCGCTCGGCGGCGGCGGATCGATCACGCTGTCGTTCGCGCCGAACGCGATCGTCGACGGCACGGGTCCCGATTTCATCGTGTTCGAAAACGCGTTCCTCACGCATCCGGGCGATCCGACATCGGTCTACGCGGAGCCCGGCGAAGTGAGCGTGAGCGACGACGGTACGAATTGGACGACGTTCCCGTGCACGGCCACTACGTATCCGTATGGCGCGTGCGCGGGATGGCATCCGGTCCTCTCGAGCCCGGACAACGGAATCGATCCTGCCGATCCGAACGCCGCGGGTGGCGATGCGTTCGATTTGAAAGACATCGGCGTGACCCACGCGAAGTACGTGCGCATCGTGGACAAGACGAACGAGGAATGTCCTGCGACCGGACCGAAGCCGGACAAGAACGGATTCGATCTCGACGCCGTCGTCATCGCGAACGCGGAAACGCCTTGAATCAAGCTGGATCGTGAGATGACGCGCGAGCGATCCGGCGAAGAAATCGAAGCCATCTACG
This sequence comes from Polyangiaceae bacterium, assembly GCA_025934595.1. GTDB lineage: Bacteria > Myxococcota_A > Polyangia > Polyangiales > Polyangiaceae > JAICXU01. Next base: position 3,854 of record JAICXU010000174.1, read on the forward strand.
ATCGCTGGGCGTTCGTCTACGACACGTTCACGTGGCTCACGGAGGGTCGCTCGCTCCGCCGCGCGCTCGATCTTCTGGAAATTCGCGACGGCGAGTCGTTGCTCGAGATCGCGGTCGGCACCGGTGTCGCATTTCGCGATGCGATCTTGAAAAATCCGTCCGGCACGAACGTCGGCATCGATCTCACCGAAGCCATGTTGAAACGCGCGCGCAAAAAAGCGGCGAGGACCGGCGTCGCGCACGAGCTCCTGATCGCCGACGCTCGCGCGCTTTCGTTTTCGGACGCGAGCTTCGACGTCGTCATGAGCTTCAACATGCTGGGGCTCATTCCCGAATCCGAGATCGCGGCGATCCTCCGTGAAATGTTCCGCGTGCTTCGTCCCGGCGGCCGCGCCTCGTTCGTGACGATGCGGAGGCCCGAGAAGAAAATCGCGGAAGCGTTCTACGACGTCGTCGTGATTCGTCTCGGCGGTTGGCGCGACATCGACATCGCGCCGTTCGTCCGTGCGGTGGGCTTCGAGATCGCGGAGAAATGCGTGGTCACGCAGCGAGGCGTCCCAAGCGAGGTGCTGCTCGCGAAAAAGCCGGCTTAAAAAGGCTTTTTTGCGCTATTTTGCCGGGCCCTCATGCTCGACATCGCATTCATTCGGCAAAACGCCGACGTCGTTCGCGCAGCGATCCAGAACAAGCGCCTCTCGCTGAACCTCGACGATCTCCTCGAAGCCGACAAAGCGCGTCGCGAGACCGTCGCGAAGCTCGACGAGACGCGCGCGCGAAAAAATGCCGTCGCCGCGTCGATTCCGAAGGCCACGAAAGAAGAGCGCCCGAAGCTCATCGAAGAGGGCAAGCAGATCAAGCAAGACATCGAGAAGCTCGAGCCGCTCCTCGCCGAAGCGAACGCGAAGTTCGAAGACCTCCTCTTGCGCGTGCCGTCGATTCCGCGCCCCGAGGTGCCGATCGGAAAAGGGGAAGAGGACAACGTCGAGATCCGCAAGGTCGGCACCATTCGCGATTTCGGATTTTCGCCGAAGGATCACGTGGAGCTCATGACGCTCCACAAAATGGTGAATTGGGACGGTCCGCGAAAGTTCGCCGGCGGTCGCTCGTACGCCTTGATGGGCATCGGCGCGATCTTGGAGCTCGCCGTCACGCGTCTCGCCGTCGACACGCTCGTCGAGCGCGGTCTCACCATGGTGATCCCACCCGTGATGGTGAAAGAGCGCGCGATGACGGGGACCGGCTTTTTTCCGCTCGGACGTGAAGAAGCGTACTCGATCAGCGCGGACGAATTGTTCCTCGTCGGTACGAGCGAGGTTCCGCTCGTCTCGCTCCATTGCGACGACGTGCTCGACCTAGCGTCCTTGCCCATTCGGTACGCGGGCATCTCGAATTGTTTTCGCCGCGAAGCCGGCGCGTACGGCAAAGACACGAAGGGCCTCTACCGCGTGCATCAGTTCACGAAGGTGGAGCAAGTCGTCTTTTGCGTGCCGGACGAAAAGATCGCGGAAGAAGAGCACTACAAATTGCTCGGCAACGCGGAGGCGATCCTCGCGAAGCTCGAAATTCCGTATCGCGTCGCGATCGCATGCACGGGCGAAATCGGTCTCGGTCAAACGCGCAAGCACGAGGTCGAGAGCTGGATGCCCGGACGCAGCGCGTATTCCGAGACGCACTCGTGCTCGACGCTCGGCGATTTTCAATCACGGCGATCGAACATCCGCTTGCGCATGCCGGACGGCTCGCTCTCGTATCCGTACACGCTGAACAACACCGCGATCGCGAGCCCGCGCATTTTGATTCCGCTGCTCGAGAATCATCAGAACGCCGACGGCTCGATCACGCTGCCGAAAGCGCTCGTGCCGTACATGAACGGCATGACGGTTTTGCAGCCGAAATAATGCGCTTTCGGCGTCAACCGCCGTCGATGAACGGGAGGCCGGCGTCGGGATTCGAGATGTCGAACCTCGCGTCGTCGAAGCGCAGATCGATGTTCCCGGTGTCCCCCTGAGACCGCGGGCCGAAGGTCACCGTAATGTTCTGATGCGAGAAAACGATGTAACCTTGCGACGAGCCGGACGACGGTCCGAGCGTCGCGGTGACCTGGCCCGTGTCGCTCACCGACACGACCGCGGCGAGCCTGAGATCGATCGTGAACGGCACCCAGTCGGGACCGGGGGCCGGTGGCGGGCCCAAATCGATGGACGGCTTCGAGACGCCCCCGCTCGCGATGTCGAGATGCATGTCGCCCGAATACATGGTGAGATCGTATTCGGACTTCGCGGTGTCACCGTCGAGCTCGAGGGTCACGAGATAGAGCTTCCCCGCACCCGTGACGTCACCTACGGCGTCGAAACGAATGTCGACTCGCAGCGTGACGTGGGATTCGCCGAGAGGGTCGGGGGCCGCGCCAGCGATGAAGGCCGACCCCGTGACGCCGGTCGCGAGCGCAGGGAGAACGGCCGCGAGCCCGCTCGATCCGTTTTCACCGTCGGTAGCGAGAGTGATGCTGCCTGCATCTGGCGGCGCGAAAAAAATGCGGTCGGTCCCGGCGACGAAGGCATTTCGAATGTCGTCGTCTTCGAAGTCGGCGCAGAGGTAGGCGTCGGGCGCTTGCGTCGGGCAGAATCGTCCTGCGTCGCCGACGAATGGCGCGTCGGTGCTCGCGCTCGCATCCGTGCCGGCGTCGTCCGATTCGGCGCCTTGGAATGTAGAGGTCCCGCACGCAAGAAATGCCGAGGCGCCGCTCGTCGCGATCACGACCAGTATGGCCGCGCCGCAGATTCGATGGAAAGCCATTGCCCAAGTATCCCACGCGATCGGTTCGTGCGCGGGTGATCGAATCAATCCATGTCAGGGACCCTTTTCTTCGGGCGGACACGATCAAATCCCTCCAATTCGAGCTCCCTGAAGACGGAACGAAGTGCGACAACGTCGGAC
>JAICXU010000497.1 GCA_025934595.1 Polyangiaceae bacterium
GCATCGCGATCGGCCGGCCGCCACGGAGCCTTTACCGCCGCCGACGGCGTCGGCAGTGACGATGTCTTCGCCGGTCGCGCCCGAGACGACGACGGTCGCGTCGATCACCGATCGTCCTAAAATCGTCGCTGATTTGCGATCGCACGGTCCAGTGGCGAAGCATCGTCGCGATCTCGTGCGCCGAAATTCCTCCGTGTCCGATCCTCCGGATCCGCCCGCGCGAAGCGATCCGCCGGTCACTCCTTTGCCCACGACGCCGCCGCCTCCGGATACCGCCGTCGCTCCTCCTCCGGCGTCGCCGCCCGCCGTCACGACTGCGCCGCCGAATACGCCGACATCGCCCGCCCGGACGCAACCTTCGTTCGATCTCGCGACGGCGCACGTCGACATCGGCACGGCGAAGGCGAGCGGCACGACACCCGTCAGCGTGGGGCGCTCGCTTGCTCCCATCGCCCCGAAGATCACGGCGTGTTATCGGGCTTCGCTCAACGCGGCGAACGCCGGCAAGACGACGGCGAGCTTGCATGTGGGCACCGACGAGGACGGCTTCATCACCGATGCGCGCGTCTCCGGCTTGCCGTACGCGGCATCGCAATGCATCGCGAACGAGGTGCGCGGGCGAAAAATCTTGAACGTCGACACGGGCAACGCCGTCGCCGACGTTCCTCTCGCGCTGAGGCCCCGCTGACGCGTATTCTTGGCACGTGTCGGATGCGACGTGGATTTTGATTCGCGGGCTGGCGCGCGAGACCGGTCACTTCGGCGATTTCATCGACGTGCTCGCGCGAAAAATTCCGGGCGCTCGGATCCTGCCGCTCGACCTTCCGGGCACGGGCTCGCGTCTGCATGAGAAATCGCCGGTAAAAATGCGGGAAATCGCCCTGCGCGTGCGCGACGAAGCAAACGTGAAAAAGAAAGCCGGCGCGCCGCTTTTTCTCTTCGGCATGTCGCTCGGCGGCATGGTCGTGATGGAGTGGGCGAAGAATCATCCCGAGGAGGTCGCGGGCATCGTCGTCGGTTGCTCGTCGGCGCGCGATCTCGCGACGCGGTTCCAAAGGTTCAGCGCGCGCGGTGTGCTCGTCGTCGGAGCCAATCGCTTCTTGACGCGCGACCCGGTGAAACGCGAAGCACGCATGGTGCGCCTTCTCTCGCACGAGCGCGGTCACTACGCGCGCACGGTGAAGCTGTGGGGCGAGCTCGCGACGCTTCGTCCGATCCCGCCGCGCACCGTGCGTGCGCAAGTCGCAGCCGCGCTTCGTTGGCGCGCGCCTGCCCATTTGAAAACGCCGGCGCTCTTTCTCGTGGGATCGAAAGACCGACTCGTGGATCCGGAATGCACGCACGCGCTCGCACGGCGATTCGGCACGACCGCCGTCGTGCACGATGCGGCCGGCCACGATCTGACGACCGATCAAGGCGAGTGGTGCGCTTCCGAAATGTTTTCGTTTCAAAAGAGCGTCCTGGGCCACAAAACCGCGATATAAAGGCACTGTCGTGCGGGTGTTCGTTCTTTCCAGTGGCTCGAGCGGAAACGCCGCGATCGTCGAAGCCGACGGCACGCGCATTTTGGTCGATGCCGGGATCGGACCGAAGCGAGCGGTCGTTGCCATGCGCGCGCTCGGGTCCGACATTTTTCCGCGCGGCTTCGACGCCATCGTCGTCACGCATCATCACGGCGATCATTCCGCGCATCTCGAGCAACACGCGCGCGCTTCGAAGGCGCCCGTCTATCTTCATCCAGGCATCGACGCACCGCAGACGCGGAAAAAATTCGAGGTGCGATCGTACGAGCGCGGCGAAAGCTTCAAGGTGAGAAGCGTCACCGTGCACACGATGCCCGTGCCGCACGACGCGCCGCAAATCGCCGTCGCCATCGCGTCGTCGTCTCGGCGAATCGGCATCGCGACCGACCTCGGCTATGCGCCACGACAGGTCGTCGATTTTCTCGGCGCATGCGACGTCGTCATGCTCGAAGCGAATTATTGCGAGCGCCTCCTCGACGCAGGGCCGTATCCGCCGCATTTGAAGCGCCGCGTCGCCGGCGGTCTCGGCCATCTCTCGAACGATCAAACCGCCGAGGTCGCGCAGAAGCTCGCCCGCATGCGCACGGCGCGCCTCTATCTGTGTCATCTCTCGCGCGCCAACAACTCCCCGAGCCGCGCGCTCCAAACCGTACGCGAGCGCGCAGGCCGCATGCACGTCGAGGTCGTTCCGCACGGCCATCCTTTTTTGGTCGAGGTGACCGCGAGCCGTCGCGCGGAGCAGCTTTCCCTCGCATTTTGAGGTAGAACGCCCATCCTCATGAGCGACGAAGTACGAATCGTGCACTGCCGAAAGCTCGGCAAAGACCTTCCCGGATTGAAGCGCCCGCCTTACAGAAATGATCTGGGCAAGCGCATCTACGAAGAGGTCTCGCAAGAGGCCTGGGATCAGTGGCTGAAAGACTCCGTGAAGTACATCAACACGTACTGCGGGCCTGGCAGCAAATACGACCTCGCGACGCCCGAAGGTCAGAAGTTCATGTTCGAACAAGTGAAGGTGTACTTCGGATTCGAAGAGGGGGAGCTCGCGAAGACGGCGTTTACGCCCATCGAAGACAAGAAATAGAAGCGAAGTCGATGACTCAAGATCTTCAGCTCGGATTTGCAGGATACACGTATCCCGATCTCTTCGATCCCGCGCGCTTGGCGGCGTTGGCAGGTGAGTTCGAAAAGTTTTTCGTGAAACGGGATCCGGCCGCTCACGCGAGGTTCGACGCGTATCGCACCGCGAAGGGCGCGGGTATGAAGCCGGAGGAGATCAGCGAAGCGCTCCTCGCGGGCGCGCCTCACGTCTCGGCGTTCGTCGCGAAGCTGTTCGGCGTGGAAGCCGAGCTCGCGAAAATCCGCGCGGGTACGCAAGAGCGCACCCCGCTTTGGCGCTTCAAGCGCGACTTCGCGAAGAAGCGCGTGCAATCGAAAGACGCCGGAAAAGCCTGGGCGGCGACCGGCGGAACGCCGGACGGCGCGGCGAAAGCCTCGGAGGCGGCGATGCTCGCCGTCGGCGCGTCGCATGCGAACGACGAAGAGCTTTCGATCGCGTGCGCCGTGCTCGCGATCTTCGAGGTCGACGACACCGCGCGCAAAGTGAAAAAAGCGGGCGGCGCGGAATGGACGCCGGAGCTCACGGATCGCAAGACGAAGATCGCGCACGCCGTGCGCGCAACGGGCGCGATCACCGATGAAGATGACGAGGCGTGCGTCGCGAAGGCGCTCGATGCGATCGAAGCCCATCTCGCGGCGCGGCTCGCGAACGCGAATGATCCGCTGCGCCTTTATCCTTCGTTCCATCAGCCGCATCCGCTCGACTTCGAGAAGCTCGTGCAGATCCGCCGGCCCGATTCGAAGGTGCCGGAGCTCTTCGTCGGGCCCGATCATGATCGCCGCGAGCGAGGCGAGGTATCGGCGTTTCGTTTGACCGATCGCCGCTTCGACGCGCGCCACGCCGAAGAGCAAATCGACTACTGCATCCTCTGCCACAATCGCGACAAGGATTCGTGCTCGAAGGGGCTCGAAGATCCGAAGACGCACACGACGAAAAAAAATCCGCTCGGCATCGCGCTCGAAGGCTGTCCGCTCGACGAAAAAATCTCCGAGATGCACACGATCCGCGGCGAGGGCGATCCGCTCGGCGCTCTCGCGCTCGTCACCGTCGACAATCCGATGTGCCCCGGCACCGGTCACCGGATCTGCAACGACTGCATGAAGGCCTGCGTCTTCCAGAAGCAGGAGCCGGTGAACATCCCGCAGATCGAGACGCGGGTGCTCACCGAGGTGCTCTCGCTGCCGTGGGGCCTCGAGATTTACGGCCTCCTGACGCGCTGGAACCCGCTCGACGTGCGCCGCCCGTACGCGGCGCC
>JAICXU010000033.1 GCA_025934595.1 Polyangiaceae bacterium
AGCCCGCGATCGGGGATCGTGCCGCCGTTGGTGATCGCGAGACGCGCAGCGCCTTCTCGCGCGCGCAAGCTGCCACTCACGCGATCCCACGTGAGGCGAGGACGGAGCTCGGCGAACTCGTCGGACGGGTAGCGACCCGACAGCATGTCGAGCACACCATGGAATGTGTTCTTGGTGAGCTCGGCATACGGCGCCGCGCGACGTACGAGCGCGAGCAGCGCAGGCTCCGTCGTCGCGGCGGTGGCCACGATGGCCACGATCTGCTGCGCGAGCACGTCGAGCGGCGCGCGTGGATAAAAAGTGTCTTCGACGAGGCCTTGCGTCATGCGCGCGACGGCGGTGGCGCATGCGAGCAAATCACCGCGATGTTTCGGACAGAGAATTCCCTTCGAGATCGCGCCGACCGAGTGTCCGCCGCGACCGACGCGCTGCATGCCGGACGCGATCGAAGGCGGCGCCTCGATCTGCACGACGAGATCGACCGCGCCCATGTCGATGCCGAGCTCGAGCGACGACGTGGCCACGATGCACGGCAAATCGCCCGATTTCAGGCGATCTTCGACGATGATTCGCTTCTCGCGCGCGACCGACCCGTGATGCGCGAGCGCGATCTCTTCTCCCGCGAGCTCGTTCAATGCGCCCGCGAGCCGCTCCGCGAGACGGCGACTGTTCACGAAGATCATCGTCGAGCGATGCGCGCGCACGAGCTCGACGAGCCTCTCGTGAAGGAGCGGCCAGATCGATCGACGCTCGCCTCCCCCTGCCGCCGGCCCCGACGACGTCGGCAGAACTTCGCCGAGGCGCGCCATGTCGATGTCGGGGACCTCGACCTTGAGCTCGAGCCGTTTCTTGTCGCCGGCGTCGACGATCGTGACGGGCCGCGGCGCGCCTTTGTCGTATCCACCGAGCAGACGCGCGATCTCGTCGAGCGGCCGTTGGGTGGCGGAGAGACCGAGACGCTGCAGCGGCTTCTTTTTGGCTTTGCGAAGCGCCTCGAGCCGCTCGATGGACAAGAAGAGATGCGCGCCGCGCTTCGTGGCCGCGATCTGGTGGATCTCGTCGATGATGACGGTCTCGACGCCCCCGAGCATCGAACGTGCGTTCGACGTGAGGATCAAATAGAGCGACTCCGGCGTCGTGATGAGGATGTCCGGCGGATGACGCTGCATGCGCGCGCGCTCGCTCGCCGGCGTGTCACCCGTGCGGATCGCGATCGTCGGAGGCGTGAGCGCGATGCCTTCGCGCTTCGCCGTTTCCAAAATCCCGGCGAGAGGTGCGCGCAGATTTTTTTCGACATCGACCGCCAGCGCCTTGAGCGGCGAGATGTAGAGGACCTTGACGCTCTCCTTTTCGTCTCCGTCTTTTGCTCTTTCCCGTTCCTTCGGGCGCACGCGCGCGGGTGCTTGCACGAGCTGATCGATGGCAGAAAGAAACGCCGCGAGCGTCTTGCCGGAGCCGGTGGGCGCCAAAATCAGCGACGATTCGCCCGCGGCGACGTGAGGCCACGCCGCAGATTGCACGCGCGTCGGTGATCCGAGCGCAGTCTCGAACCATGTGCGTACGGCAGGATGGAACGTCGAGAACGGATGGCGCTTCGGTGCACGTGCACTCGTGGCGCGTCCGGAATTCGAGACCCGTGTTTTCTTTTTCTCGCGGCGCACGAGGGTATGAAGCGTGCGCGTTTTTCTCGGTCCGCGCTAGCGAAGACCGGCGCGCGCGTGAACGTTGCTCCCACACCGAGATCAGTCTCCCGGAGCGCTTGACAAGATCGGCCCTTCTGGACCAGGCGCGCGTCGGGCGTTACGTCAGCCGCCGAGGACCTCGCCGGCCGCGACGCCGCGTCCGAGATGCCACTCGTTCGCCGCAATCGCCTTTTTGCCTTCGAGTTGCACGCGACCGAGCTCGAGCACGCCGCTGCCGCACGCGACGAGGACGCGGACCTTGTCGGCAAAGACGACGACGCCGGGATCGGCTTGTTTTTGGCTCGATCCGTCGATCTCCGTAGGAATGCGTGTAGAATGCACTTTTACGATCTTGCCGCGGGCGCGGGTGAACGCGCCGGGCCACGGGCTCATGCCGCGAACGTGATCGTGCACTTCCTTCGCGCTCTTCTTCCAATCGATCGCGCCGTCTTCTTTCTTCAGAATCGGCGCGAGCGTCATGTTCGCTTCGTTTTGTTTTTCCGGAACGTAGGCTCCGGACAGCACCATCGGAATGCTGGCCGTCACCGCCTTCGCCCCCAAGCGCGCGATGCGCTCACCGAGCTCGCCCGCCGTCTCCTCGGGACCGATCTCGATTTCGAACTTTTCGAGCATGTCGCCCGTGTCCATGCCCGCGTCCATTTGCATGAGCGTGATGCCGGTCTTCGTCTCACCGCGCACGACGGCCCAGGTGATGGGCGCGGCGCCGCGATACTTCGGCAAGAGCGACGCATGCAGGTTGATGCAACCGAGCCTGGGCGCGTCGAGCGCTTCTTGCGGAAGGATCCGACCATAAGCGATCACGACCGCGAGATCGGCGTTTTTTTCCCGGAGCCACTGCGCGAAGTCGCCAGTGCGAAGCTTCGTCGGTTGATGCACGAGGATGCCGAGCTCCTCGGCGCGACGCTTCACCGGCGGTGCCGTGAGCTCGAGCCCGCGACCGACTCTGCGATCGGGTTGGCAGACGGCGGCGACGACGTCGGTCTCTTGCGCGAGCGCTTCGAGCGCCGGCACGGAGAGCTCCGGCGTGCCGAAAAAGACGCTGCGAGCGCGGCCGCTCAAACTATTTTCCGACCTCGATTTCGACGGCGGGCGAGCTCACTTCTTTGTCGACGCCCTCGTTCACGTTCACGAGCGGCGTGACGACGTGCACTTTGTATTTTCCCTTCGCGAGCGGACCGGCGGGCGTGCGCGGATAGCCCATCTCCGGCGGCGTGCCGCGCACTTTGTCCGGCGCCCACTTCATTTTCACGGCGTCCCATCCGATTTGCGCGTGCGCGCTTCCGTTCGGCACGAGCTTGATCTGCGCCATCGATTGCGAAGTCGCCGCGCGCTCGGCGATGTCCGACGGCAAAGGCGGCGGCGCTTTCGACGGCACATCGACGCGCGTGCCTTTCTTGTCGTACGCCTCGGTGGAAAATCGCGCGGTGGGATCGAGCACGAAATCGAGCACGACGTTGTCTTTGCTTTTGTTCGTGAACGTGACGACGAGATCGACGTGACCGCCCGGCGCGACCTTCGCCGCGCTCGACGTGAGCTTCACGTCGACGATGTTTTTCAGGTCTTTCACTTTGTCGTCTTGCTTCGCGAGCTCGCAAGCGCTCTGTCCGAGCACTTGCGTGAGATCGAGATCGAATCCGGTGCACACCGACGCGGACTTCGCTTTCGGATCGCCCTCCGCGGCGGCGCCCCCGTCCGCGCCGGCGCTCGACCCGGATGCGTTCGAAGAGTCCGCAGGCGTCTCGGACGAGGACGTCTCGGAGGAAGCCGGCTCGTTCGCGTCCTTTTTCGCACCGCCGCAGCCCGCCGCGACGAGACCGATCGCGGCGATCAGCGCGCAGGCTTGTCGCGCGTCCAGCTTGGCTACGTAACCCAACCCCTTTATTTCAAGCATGCTTCCCACGCGTCCTTGCTCGTTGCGGACATGCCGCATTTGTATTGCGCTCGTGTCGTGCTCTTCACGCATTCGGTCTGCATGCCGCCGAAGTTCGGATCGCCCGCAGCTTGGGCCTTCAGCTGCGACATCATGCTCGGGTCGGTCATTCCCATGCTCGCGCCGAGGAGCTCGATGCCCTTGTTCGAGAGCTGCTGACATTCGGCGGCCGAGAGCTCACCTTTCGCGCCTTTGCCTTTGCCCTTGCCCCTCTTGCCTTTGCCTTTTCCTTTCGGATCCGAATCGGTCGTGTCCGGTGTGGGAGCCGGCGTCGGCGTCGCGCCTGCCCCTGCGCTCGGATCGGCCATCGACAATCCCGCGGACGGATCCGCCGAGGACGACGAGTCGTTCGTCGATGCGGCGGTGGTCGTGGGCGTCGCTCCGCTCGACGAGCTCGAGCCGCTTGGATCCATCGGCTCTTCGGCCGGCAGCGGATTCGGCTTCTGACTTCCGCCGCATCCGACGGCGAAGATCACAAGGGCCACGAGCGCCCCCGCTCGTGCGCGTCTTGATTCGGCGAGGGCGGCGAAACCGAGCTTCGGCATGGGCGAAGCTTACCTAAAATCAATCGAGGCAAGCTTCCCAATCGTTCGCGGTCGGAGCGTGCATGGCGCAATCGAGCTCCTTGCGCGTCACCTCGCGTTCGCAGCGCGCGCGCGTCGAGGCGTACGAAGCGCTCGCGCGGCGCTCTGCTTTTTGCTCCGCGATCACGGATTCGGCTTGTTTTGGCGGCAAATGCGACAATTCTTGCGCCGGTGTCATCGACAGATCGAGGTAGCGATCGAGCATCGTCTCGCACTCGGCCGGGGAGACCTTCTTGCTGCACGCGAGCAGAAGCGTCAGCGGCGCGAAGATCAAGAGCGCGGCTCCTCGCTTCACGCGTGCGCCATGAACGGTGCGAGCGCGAACGCGAACTGGAGCGCCACCATGCGCTTTCCTTTCACGGCGACGAGCGACTCCGCGAGCGCCTCTTCGGGCAAGAGCGATCCGGCGAGCATCTTGTCGAAGACGTCGTTCGACGCCTCGACGACTACGTCGGCATCACGCTCGAAATCGACCTTCGCGGCGCGACCTCCGAATGCGGTGGCGCGAAGACGAGCCGGGCCGCCGGGAAAATCCGGCAACGCCGTTTCGATCGTCCCCGTGACGTGGACAATGCGACGCAGGACGCGCGGGTCGGTCAGAATGCTCGCGCCCGTCGGCGAGAACTTCGGAACGTAGCGGCGCAGCGTTGCCCAATCTTCGAGAAACGCGTTCAGGCTATTTTTCTCGAGCCAAATCGCGACGTGCGCCGGGCCGCTCGACGACGACACCGTGATCTCGCTCCCTCGAATCGACGCGCGGAGCGAATCGCAATCCGGATCGCCTTCGACGCGCACGGCGACGACGAGCTCGTCCTTGTTCTCGTGTTTCGGGACGAGCTGACGATGCGCTTTCGGAATGACCTCCGTGAAGAGCTCGAGCGGCGTCGTACCGAGCTTGACGTCGAAAGGCAGCACGCGCGTTGTTCCTTATCACACGATTGCCGACTATGTTTCGGACGTGGCAGAAATCGCACCCCCGACATCCACGTCTCTCCCGAACGAGAAGATGAACGTTCTCCTCCTCGAGAACATCCACACGAGCGCGCACGAGATCTTCGCCTCCGGCGGCGTCACCGTGCACACCGTGGCCGGCGCGCTGAAAGAGGCCGAGCTCATCGAACGGATCCGCGACGTCAACGTCATCGGAATCCGCAGCAAAACGCGCCTCACGCAGGCCGTGCTGAAAGAGGCGAAGCATCTCCTCGCCGTCGGATGCTTTTGCATCGGCACGAACCAAGTCGATCTCGAAGCGGCGAAAAAGCGCGGCGCGGCCGTGTTCAACGCGCCGTTTTCCAACACGCGCAGCGTCGCGGAAATGGTGCTCGGCGAGATCGTGATGCTCTCGCGTCAGCTCGGCGATCGCAGCCGCGAGATGCACGAAGGCAAATGGCGCAAGGTCTCGAACGGCTGCTTCGAGGTGCGCGGCAAGACGGTGGGCATCGTCGGCTACGGGCACATAGGCACGCAGGTCGGCGTGCTCGCGGAAGCGTTCGGCCTCCGCGTCCTTATCTACGACATCGCGACGCGGCTCCCGATCGGCAACGTGCGATCGACGCACACGCTCGAGGAGCTGCTCGGCGCGTCCGACTTCGTCACGCTCCACGTACCGGCCACGGCGCAGACGAAAGGCATGATCGGCCCGAACGAAATCGCGGCGATGAAGAAGGGCAGCTACTTGATCAACGCGAGCCGCGGACAAGTCGTGCAGATCGACGCGCTCGCGAATGGCCTGAAAAATGGGCAGATCAGCGGCGCTGCGCTCGACGTGTATCCCGAAGAGCCCGAGACGAACTCCGACGGCTTCGTCACCGACGTGCGCGGGCTTCCGAACGTGGTGCTCACGCCTCACATCGGCGGCTCGACCGAGGAGGCGCAAGAAGCGATCGGCCGCGAGGTCGCGACGAGCCTTTTGCGATTTTTGACGGGCGGATCGACGGTGGGGGCCGTGAATTTTCCGAACGTCGAGCTGCCGCAAGGGCGCGGCACCCATCGCGTGCTCAACGTCCACAAGAACGTGCCCGGCGTGCTCCGCGACATCAACAAAATCGTCAGCGATCATTCCGCGAACATCCACAGCCAAGTGCTCGCGACCGATCCTTCGATCGGCTACCTCATCATGGATTTGGATCAGGACGTCGCCACCGACATTTGCCGCGACATGGCCGCGCTCGGAACGAACATCTCGACGCGCGTCGTTCGCTAGCCGCGGAATTCAGCTTCCGAGCCACACGCCGCGCTGATTCAGCGCGAAGACCTCGTGACGGAGCATCGCTTCTTTTTTGTCCATGTCCGCGCCGCGCTCGCCGCGTCGCCGGCGATTCTTGAGAAACGCGAGCTCGACGAGCGCGAGCTGCTTCTCGCGACGGTCGCGGAACGCGCGCCAGCCCTTCGAAAATAAAATTCCCCAGTTCCGCATGCCGATCGTCACGTACGTCGTGATGAGCAGAAGCTCGCGCGGATGAATGAGCCCGCCGACCTCGTTCGACAGCTCGCGGATCACGATCGCGCGGTCGCGCGTCACGAGCACGGCGAGGATCGCGAAGAAGAGAAACTCCACCATCCACGACTCGACGAGCATGATCGCGGCGCCGTTTTCGTAATACGTCGGCAGGAAGTTGTGGACGGCGTGCAAGAACATCGCGCAGCCGTAGCCGAGAATGGGCGCAGATATTTTCACGAGCCAGCTTCGTGACTCGGCCGCGAGACCGAATCCGAGACCCGTGCACGCGGTGAACGTGCAGTGCGAAAGTCCGAGAAAAACCGTGCGAAAGACGAGGAGGCCGGCAAAGCCGGGGAGCCCGTCTTTCGCGTACTGCGCGGCGACGTAGAGGATGTCTTCCGTGAGCGTGAAGCCGAGACCGACGATGCCGCCGTAGATGACGCCGTCGAGCGCGCCGTCGACCTCGTGGATCCAGATCGCGCTCACCCCCGCGATGAGAGCAACGCCGAGCCCCTTGAATCCTTCTTCGCAGATGGGCGCCAGCACCGTCGCGCCGAACGCGTCCATGGCGGAAGAATTCATCGAGTTGCCGGTGACGCTCGCCGCGATGCCTTCGCCGATCGCGCTCGTGACGCCGCCGCCGACCGTCGCGAAGACAGCGCCCCACAAAAATGCGCACGCGAGCAGCCACCACGGCTCGGGCTCGAAGCGATCGCACCATCGCACGACGAGCACGTAGAAGATGACGAACGGCGTGACGCAGAGGAGGCCGAGGAGAAGGCCGACGAAGATCATCGAGGCACGGAGACTACGGCAGACCGCGACCGAGACCTAGCCCTAGGGCCCGGCGGCATAACCGTTGGGTGTCGGCAGCGTGTCTTGTCCGGGAGCGAACGCGGCTGCGATGGCGGGATACGCTGGCCCCGACGACGGCGTGTCGTTTTGGGTGACGTAGAGGAGCTCGCCGGCTTGCCACGCGAAGATCGCAGGCGCGTGCTCGTTCTTGTTCACGTTGTAGACGGCACCGGGATTCTTCACGAGCGGCCCCGAATCGCCGAAGCGCGCCGCGAATCCGATCGCAGACGACGCCACGCCGTCGATGACGGTGTATCCAGTGTATAATACACGGAATTGCAAACGGCCTGCGGGCGTGATGCGCGGAAAGAGCTCGGGATCATCCACGCGTGTCGTCGCGATCGGCCGCGTGGCGCCCGCATCGACGGCTTCGTCGGACACCGATGCGTCGGGGCAGAGCACCGGATCGAGAGCGGGCGTCGCCGGGTCGGCGTCGAGCCTCGTGAAATGCACGCCGTCTTGGCTCGATGCTTCGCCGATGCAAAATCCCGCGTTGTACAGCATGCGAAATTCGCCGCTCGGCAAGATCGCGACGCTCGGTGCGCGCGGCGTCGCGGTTTCCCATGCCGCGCTCGCGTCCGACGTGAAGACCGGCCCGGCTTCTTTCGTGAACGCGAAGCCGTCCGTCGATCGCGCGAGGCCGATGCCGCCGTTAGTTGCATAGTACAAATAAATCGTGCCGTTCGACGACACGACGCTCGGGCCCGCGAGGTCGTCGCCTTCCCACGCTTGATCGGCGGCGAGCACCTCTTGCGGAAAGTGTCCGACGTCGAGCGGCGCACCGTAGAAGCTGCGCGCGTCGTCGGCGTGCGTGCGCACGATCACGTCGTGACCACTCGTCCTCGATTTCGCGACGAAGTAAAGCGCGACACGCATCGTCGGCGACGTGCCGTCTGCATTCAGCCCGTCGAGAGGAAGCGCCGTCGGCTCGCGATAGAGACTGTGAGCGTCGTCCAGCACGAACGGCGCGACGCCTTGCACCTCGTTCGCCGACAGCTTTCGGAATGGGCCCGCGCCGCTCGAGGGGAGCGCGTCGTCGGGAGGTGTGACGTTGCCCAGCGTCGCGCAACCATCGAAAAAGGCGCAGAAAAGCGCGGCAAAAACGATGTATTTTACATGTTTCATCAGAACCCCACCGTCGTCGTGAAGCCCACGTTCCAAATGTGGCCGCCGGCCATGTAGTCGCCCACGAGGTCGCTCGGGTCGGTTTTCGTCGTCATGCCGTTCGAGAGCTCCGAGAGCTGCGCGTGCAGATCGAGGCGAACGTCGCCCGGCAGCTCGCGCAGCGGCGCGAGGAGCTTCACGCCGAGGCCCGCCGAGAACGCGTGGCGATCGCGATCGATGTAGTTCGTGATGCCCGTCTGCGGGCTGATGGGGGACTTCTGATATTCGTAGCCCGCGCGCACGAAGCCTTCGATCTTGCGAAGCTTGAGCGGCTCGAGCTCGACGCCGAGATGAGGGACGAGGCGGTCGTGCATCGCGATCGGCACGACCTTCGTCGGCGTCGGCACCGTGGGCGGCGTGATGTTCGCCGGCCAGCCCCCTTGCGGCGGCGGGATGTTCAAGTCGACGGCCAGGTTCGCGACGGGCGAAATGTATGCGCTCCAATTCACCCACGTGAAGTCCGCGTTCGCGCGAATGCGATCGGTCAGCTCCCACGATCCGCCGACGACGACTTGCTGCGGCAAGAACGCATCGACCGATTTCGCTTCGAGCGCGTAGAACGCGGTCGTGAACGGCGCCAAATCACCGTGTAATTTGGCTCTCAAATCGAGATCGAGCTGGAACTGTCCGCGATAGACGACCGCGATCGCCGTCTTCTTCGAGAGCGCAATGCGCGCGCCCATCTGCGGATAGCGAATGGCGGTGAGATCCGCGTCGACCTCGTGTCGCAATTGTGAGTTCTGCGGCGAGAGGATGTTCGCATCGCCCGAGATGTCGAGCGTGCCTTCGGTCGCGGCCATGAACGAGAGCCCTCCGCCGACCTGCAGCCACGGCCACGGGCTCACCGCCAAATTGGCTGCAAGATACAACCTTTGATTTCGATTGTCGTAGAGCTCCCAGCGCGGCTCGGTCTGCGGAAGCGCGCGAATGCGCGAGATACGGTCGTCGGGCAAATGAAGCCCGAGGCCGAACGCGAACGGAATGTCGAACAGCTTTCCGGGCGCGACGATACCGGCCACGAGCCCGCGGACGGGATCGACCGAGTTCTCGCGACCGTTCGTCTTCAAGAAATGATCGGCGCGGAAATATCCGAACGACAGCTCGAGCCCTTTCGCGCGCGCGAGCCCCGCGGGGTTGTAATAGTTCGCCGAAAAATCGGACACGTCCGCGCTCACCGCGCCGCCCATCGCCGCTTCGCGAGATCCGAACCCGAACGTGTCGAGCGGATTCGCATGCGCAACGGCAGGGAAAAACAAGCCGATCGCGAGAGTCGCGACGCTTACGAAGACAGCTCGTGATTTCAAAACGCCGCCCCCGCGATCATTCCGAAGACGAGCACCGTGCCCGTGAGCTTCGCGTCACCGAAGCCGGGATCGTCGCCCTCGCCGTTCGGTCCGCGCTCGAGCGTCACCGTGCGCGGCTGCAGCACGTGGATCTGCGAATAGACGTCCAGATTGAACGGGCGCTCGGGCCGGCTCTTCGCCTCTTCGCCGGGCGGCATCGAATGCTTCATCGGATTGCCGAGCTCGAGACCTCCGCCGAGCGTGAGCACGTGCCGTGACGCATCGAAGAAGCGCGTCGGCACGTACGTCGTCGTTTGTGCGGGGCTGTTCCACGCTTGCGAGGCGGGGATCTGCGACGGGAGCGGCGACGGCTCGAACCAGTAGCCCACCCGCAAATGGGCGACGGCGGACTTCGTCATCTCGATTTTACGATCGACGCCGACGCGCGGGACGAGCGTGTCCGAATATTTTATTTTCGTCGGCTGGAGAGCGCCGCAATCGGGTTGATCGGGCGGGCACAAAATCGTGGGCTCGATCGGCCCCGGATAGCTCGACCAATGCTTGTAGGTTGCACCTAATGCGAGCGTCCAATCGCGGTTCGCCCATGCGCCTTCGAGGGCGATCTCGGCAGGGTCGTATTGCGCGAGGCCGGCGATGTTGAAGATGGGAATGTTGAGCGTCGACAGCTTCGATCCGTCGATTTCCACGCCGAATCGCGCGTCGAGCTGACCGCGAAACGTTCCGCCGATGCGCAGGAGACCATGCGCGAGATCGTGCTCGTAGGAAGCGCCGACGATCGGCGCGTACGTCGCGGTGAGCTGCGCATCGACGTTCGATCCAACGTGCCCGCTCGCGTCCGTCGCGACGATGACCTCGCCCACGAGCTCGGCGAGCGCGGCGAAACCGACGCCGACACGAAGCCCGTGCGTCACGTCCGCGCCGAGCCCGAGTCGAATGCCGAGCGATTGCGATCGATCGCCGAGGAGCGCGAACTGCGGCGTCTCGGGATAGAGAATGCGACCGCGCACGACGATGTCGGTGGGCGTGTACGCGCCGAGGCCGAACGCGATGCGATCTTTGAGGACGCCGCCGAACGGCATCGGGAGGACCGCGCCGACCAAAATTCCTTTCGCGCGCTCGTACGAAACGTGACCGGGCTCGCCCGCGCCGGACGCCGAGAGCGAATACGTGGCGCCTTGAAATCCGAGCGAAAGACGACGCTCGTGCGACAGCGAGAGCAGCGCGGGATTGTCGTACGACGCTTCGAAGCCTTCCGCGTGCGCCGCGCCCGTGCCGCCCATCGCGGGAGAGCGCGTGCCAAAGCCGAAGAGATCTTCGGGCGACGCATGCGCGCTCGTCGCCGCGAACGCAGTCGCGAAAAACGCTGCGAGCTGTGCCCTCCCGAGCCTCATTCGAGGCGCGCACCATACAGCAAGAGGAGAAACCGCCAAGTCGCCGAGGCCGCCAAAGACGAAAAAATCAGATCTTCCTCCTTGGTGCTCTTGGCGGCTTGGCGGTTGCTCCACGTCTAGAGGGGCGAACGGGCGGCGAGCTGGCCGCACGCGGCGGCGACGTCGCTGCCGCCCGAGTACCGTTTGTGCGAAAAAATCCCTTCGTCGCGCATCGCATTGCGGAACGCCTCTTCGCGCTCCGCGCTCGTTCGCGCGAACGGATCGTCGCCAGTGTCGCTGATCGCGTTGTACGGAATCACACTGATTCGCGGGTAGTGACCGCTCATCACGTGGAATCGTTTCGCGAGACGCGCGAGCGCGCGGCCGTCGTCGGGCGAGTCGTTCACGTCCCGCAAAAGCGTGACGGCCCACATCGGCGACAGCGTCGTCATGCGCGCGTGCTCGGCCACCGCCGCGATCACGTCCTCGAGAGGATGGGCAAGATCGACCGGCATCAGGCTCTTTCGTTTTTCGGCGATCGCGGCTCCGATCGACAACCCGAGACGCACGTTCGGCGCTTCCTTCGCGAGCCTCACGATCCCCGACGGAATTCCGCTCGTGCACACCGTGATCGCGCGCGCG
>JAICXU010000223.1 GCA_025934595.1 Polyangiaceae bacterium
AGATCGCGCTCATCACGCCGAATCGCGCGCTTTATGCCTACCTCTTCGACGCCGGGCTCGTCGTGCACGATCGAGGATCGGCGAGCGAAACGCCGATCGCGTATTTGATGCGCTCGCTCGGCCCGGCCGACGTCGCGTGGCTCGCGAAGATTGCGTCGGAGCGCGACGCCGACATCCTGCACACGCACACGTTCGGCTCGCACGTGCTCGGCACGCGTGCGGCGCGCAAAGCGAAGAAGAAGCAGCTCCGCACCGAGCATCACGTGATGCATTACTTCGATGCGAGCACGTCGGCCTTCACGCGCTGGGCGGCGACGCGCACCGATCGCTTCGTCGCGGTGAGCGACTACGTGCAGAGCGTCATCGTGAAGACGAAGCCCGACGTTGCGGGACGCATGAGCGTCGTGCGAAACGGCGTCGACACCGACCACTGGACGCCGCGCGACGCGAAGGAAAAAGATCATCCGTTCCGTGTCGCCGTCGTCTGCAGGCTCACGTCGTGGAAGCGCGTCGACCTCGCGATTCGCGCAGCAAGACTCGCCGACGTCGAGGCCTGGATCGTCGGCGACGGCGAAGAGCGCGCGGAGCTCGAGAAGCTTGGAAAAAAGATCGGCGCGCGCGTGACGTTTCACGGCTATCAATCCGACCCGCGAAGCTTCATCGCCGAATGCGACGCGACGTTGTCGACGGCGAAAGAGGAGCCGCTCGGCCTGTCCGTTCTCGAGTCATTGTCGATGGCGCGCCCCGTGATCGCATGCGCATCCGGCGGCATTCCCGAGATCGTGGCCGACGAAAAGACCGGTTTTTTGGCCAAAAATGACACGATCGAAGGAATCGCAGACGCCATCGGACGCGCGCGCAATCGTCGCGACGATCTCTGGAAGATGGGCGTCCTCGGTCACAAGTATGCGGTCGAGGCCTGCACGATCGAGAAGATGTGCGAGGGCTACGGCGACGTGTACGCGTCGATGACGAGCGGGTCGTGACCTGGCACGCACGCTGGTCCGCGTTCGTGCACGATCGCACGAACCTGGCGCTCGTCCCTCTCGCGCTCGGAATTTTCGTCGCGTGCTGGTGGGGGCTCCCGAACACGGACACGTGGGTCGCGGACTCGGTGTCGCCGCGCACGTGCGGTCTCGGCGCGATCGTCGAGACGTATTGGCCGGGACACTTCCACAATTATCCGCCGCTCCACACCGCGATCCTCACCGTATTTTCGCTTCCTTGGATTTTGCTGGCGGCCGCACGCGCAGGCGTGAGCCAGGACGCGCTCCAAGCCGAGCTCGTGAAGCCTCTCTACATGACCGCTATCGAAGCGAGCGCGCGGATCGTCGCCGCGGCGATGGCGCTCGCCACGGTGTGGCTCGTGAAAGATTTGTGGACGCGTCTCGTGTCGAAGCGCGCAGGAGTCGCCGCCGCGCTCGTCGTCGCCACGAACGCGACGTACGTGTACTACGCGCATCTCGGAAATCTGGAGGTGCCGTATTTGTTCTGGCTCGCGCTCGCGCTCCGCGAAATGGACCGCGTGATGTGCGGCGAGGCGCGCGAAAAACACGTGATGCTGATCGCAGCGGCTGCGGCGCTCACGAAAGATCAAGCCGCGGCCGCGCTCCTCGTTCCGATTCCCATCGCGCTCGCGATCGTGCCGAAATTCGGCGAAAATAAGCCGATTTTTCGTAAAAATTCGATCCTCGCGGTCGCGCTTTCGGTCGCCGTTTTTGCGCTCGCCTCGGGCATGATCATCAACCCGAGCGGTTATCACGAACGACTCGCGTACCTCTTCGGACCGGCGAGCAAGCCGTGGGCGGAGGTGCCGCCGGGCGCATACGGGTCACTGCTTCTCGTGCGCGACGCGCTCCTCGCGACGCCGAAATTCACGTCGTGGCCGATCGCGGTCGCGGCGCTCGTGGGTTTGGTCCTCGCCGCGTCTCGCGATCGAGGCGTACACCGCGCGCGCGTTCTGATGCCGGCCCTCGCCGCGCTCTCGTTCTGGATTTTCTTCAACATGGGAGCGCGTCGCACCGAAGATCGATTTCTCTTGCCGGCGAGCCTCTTTCTTTTGCCGTACGCGTCGGTGACGTTCGACCTGGCGGCGCGAAAGTGGAGCGCGTTCGGTGCGCCGATGCTCGCGGCGATTTCGCTGGCGCTCGCGCCGGCCATCTACGGCGTCGTCGTCATCGATGCGACGATGCTGGAAGATCCGCGGTACGTCGCCGAGGATTGGCTTCGCAAGCTTCCGGCCGGCACGCACGTCGAGGTGTACGGCAGCGCGCAATATCTTCCGCGGCTGCCGCCGGATTTGGTGTACGCGCGTCCGGGCATCGAGCCTCTCGGCGATCGGCGATTGATCCCGAACGTCACCGAGATTTTGGATCCGGATCTCGACCCCTCGAAACGAAACCCGAACGTGATCGTGCTCGCGACCGAGCTCTCGACCGAAGGCATGACCAGCGAAATCGCGGGGCCTCCGCCTCCGGCATGGATGTCGTATCGCGATCCGAAATCGCACGCTTTTTTCCGAGGATTGCGCGATGGGTCGCTCGGATACGACCGCGCGTTCGTCGCCAGGTGCACGCTGCCGTGGGGCGCCGCGTGTCGCGAGATCCATCACTCGACGGGCGGCGAGGTATGGATCTACGAGCGACGATAGAGCCACCAGCCACCTTCGTGCGCCACGCGCTCGAGGGTGGCAGGAACGGTGGGCTCGGCCGATGCGGGCTTCGTTCGGATCAAAATGAAATCCCAATCCTCGAGACGATAGAGCGGCCAATCGATGCGCTTCAAATCCGCTTCGAGGTAACTTTGCGGCAAACGCAGGGCCGGGTTCTCGGGACGAGCGAAGAGAGCGGTCCCTTGATGCAACCAAACGTCGCTGACGAGGAGCGGCTCCGCGGCGAGCGCGAGCTTGTCGTAATGAACGAAGGGATGCCCCGCGAAGATTTCACTATTCGGCTCGAGCGGCAAATTGAGGAGACGACTGTTCGCGGGAACGTGGGCGAGGACCTCGCGATACCCTTTCGCCTCGTCTTGGAAGCGATACGACGCGACGTGCGCGAGAAGGATCATCGCGAACGCGAGCACGGGCGGCCATGATTCGAATCGCTGGACCCAAGGAGCGCCGAGAGCGTCCTTTCGCACCGCGAGCAAGCCGAGCAGCGCGCACACGAGAACGAGCCGGCCGTCGACGAAACCGAACCAACGGATCGCATGCGGCAGCACGACGAACGCCACGAGGGTTACGGCGAGACACGCGACGAGCGCGCGAACGTGGATGCTCGTGCGATCCGAAATCGGCTCATTTTTACGGTAAATCATGCGAGCCGTCGCGACGACGCCCACCGTCGTCATCGTCCAAATCGCAATGCCGACCGCGATGTCGATGCCGGTGCGCGTCATCAGAGTCGGCGTCACGAGGAGACTCAGTTTGTCGAGCGGCCCTTGGAACACGACGCCGACGTCGTCGTGCATGCTGCGAATGGATCCCAGCGGCACGGCGGAGGCTCGCTCGATCCACGCGACGTGCGCCGCGAGCAGAACGGCGGGAACGAGCGCTCGTGCGCGGAAAACACGCGCGAGACGATTTCCCGTGGCGAGGGCGGAGATGCCGGCGAGCGCGAGAAACGTCACGAACGCGTCGCCGTGCGTGACGAAGAGCACGAGCGCGAGCGCACCGACGAGCAGCTCCTTTTTCCATGACGAGGCGCCGTCGTCCACGTCGGCGAGAAGATCGAGCCACGCGGTGAGGGTGACGACCATGACGGCGACGCCGAGGAGGTAGCTCGCCAGACCGAACAGCGTCATCAAGTTGAAGCAAAGGCAGAGAGAGAGAAACGCGATCGAAGGCGACCGGTCTCCGTGGAGGCGAGCGCGCGAGAATGCGATCGCGGCCGGCGTGGCGACAACGGGAAGGGTGGCGAGCAAGCGCACCGCGCCGACCGGTCCGATGAAGCGCGTGAACAGATCGCCGAGCTCGCGAAACACCGTGTAGGGCCCGACATGCGGATCGTAGATGAAGTAGCGCTGCTCGAACGGCGAGCTCGCGAAACGGTGGCGAAGCGCAATCAGCCCCGCGTGGGCGGGCAAATCCATGAACGGCAGCGCGCCGTAGCACCAGAAAAGAAGGGCGCCGGCGAGCGTCGAGACGCCGAGAAGCCACCACGAACGGGCGAACGAGGACACGCGAAGGCACGAACCTTAGCGCAACGCCGGTGCGTTGGGGACGCGAGGTTTTTGCTACTCTCGCGCTCGCGTGCCGAGCCCGTCCAACGAGTCGCCGACGATCGCGAGGACGGCGCTCCTCTTACTTCCCGTGCAGATCGTGTTTCGCACGTGCGAAGCGATCCTGCCGCTGCTCCTCGCGCTTTGGTTCGGACGATCGCCGGAGACGGATCTTTACTATCTCGCGAGCGCGTTTTTCACGATGGCGGGCGCCGTCATTTCGGCCGCGTTCCAGGACTCGGCGCTGATCCCCGTCCTCACCGAGGTCATGATCCGCGACCGCGGAGCCCTCGGCCGTGTCGCGGGGTCTCTGCTCGCGCACACCGTCACGTACGGATCGCTCATCGCGATCGGCATGGGCGCGCTCGCTGCCCTCGGATTCCGACTTCGCTATGGCGGTGGGCTCTTTGCGCTCGCGATCGAGCTCACCGTTCCGTTCACGCTCTACATCGTCGCGCTCGGCGTGCGAAGCTTTCTCGCGGGCCTCTGCAACGCGAGCCGCAAGTTCACCGCCCAACCGATCGCGAGCGGCACCGGCATCATGGTGGCCATCGGTTTCATCGCGTTCGGCCGACATTCGCTCGGCGTGCTCGTGTTGCCGATCGCCCTATTTTTCGGCGAGATCGTCGCGATCGCGATCCTGCTCGCGATCGTGCGGGCGCTCGATGTTCGTTTCGAATTCACGCTCGACCGTCCCGAGCCGGTGAGGCGCTTCTTCAAGCTCGTCTCGAACGAAGTCTCCGGCAACGTACTCACGCGCATCAATCCCGTCGTGGATCAACTCTTCGCGGGTATGACGATCGCGGGCGGCGGCACGCTGCTTCGCTACGCCATGGATGTCGCGTCGCTGCCGACCTCGATCGTGCAAGCGACGGTCTTGCCCGTGCTTCTCTCGCGCATGAGCGAGCTTGCGACGCAGGAGCGCACGGCGGAGTTTTCGAAGACGGTGGGGAAGGCGATCCTCTACGTCTGCGGGCTGCTCATCGCGATGAGCCTCGTGCTCGGAATCGGGCGCCATTGGATTTTGCGCGCGGCGTTCTTGCACGGACAAATGGACGCTGCCGGCGTCGACGGCATGGCCGCCATTCTTCCCTACGCGCTCGTCGGCGTCGCGCCTTTCGGTGCGCTCTTGATCCTCGCGCGCGCGCACGTGGCGCTACAAAACGTCCGCATCATGATCCCGATGGGCATCCTCAACGTTTCGCTGAACGCGGCGCTCGATTTCGTTTTGTTCTTGGTGATCGGGCTTCGCGGTGTGGCGCTGTCCACCTCGCTCATGCAGCTCGCGGTCGCGGTCGCGTTCGCGTTCTTGCTCGTGCTGCGATTGCGCGTGCCCGCGAGGTCAGAACGGGCAGTTCGATCGTGACAAGAGCTCGTCGACGCGCGCTCGGACCAGTTGAAAGTCACCGAGCGCCAAGTTGATCTCGGCCTGACGAAGCTGCGCGGCGGCGATCACGAGCTCGAGGCTCGTGCCTTGTCCCGTGCGAAATCCGAGCTGCGTGAGGTCATCGGTTTCTTTCGCGGCCTCGCGCGCGTCCGCCACTACTTTTCGCTGCGCTTCGGCGACCTCGACGCCGCGGCGTGCTTGCGCGAGCTCCACGCTCACTTCGCGTCGCGTTTCGGTGAGCTGGGCCTCGGCCTCGTCCGCGTCCGCGTTCGCTTTCCGCATGAGACCGTAGCGCGCGCCGCCGTCCCAAATGGGCACGGTGAGGACCCCTTGGATGTTCCATATCGGATTCGGAATGACGTCGAGCGACGTCGCCGCGATCGTCGATTGCGCGTCGATCGTGGGAGAAAACTGCCATTTCACGTCGGTGACCCCACGTTGCGCGAGATCGAAACGACCGCGCGCTGCGGCGACGTC
>JAICXU010000664.1 GCA_025934595.1 Polyangiaceae bacterium
CACGTCTTCATTTATTGCTCGGTGCTTAGCCAAATCTCTTCGAGATTCTTCTCTTCGAGTGCCGTGCCGTACGCATTTTACACTTCGACGGCGATGCCGCCGAGCGCCAAACGCTCGAGCGCGCGCGCTTCTTCGAGCTGCGACTCGGCCTGCTCGACGCGATATTGGCCAGGCAAGAGATCGAGATTCCAGCGGAGGCCGAGACCGAATGCGTATCCGAAACGGTTGAAGGGATCGACGACCCACGCGTTGTTCTGGATGACCGCGCTCGGCGCCGTGCTGTAGCTCGCGCCGAGGCCGATGCCGATGTCCGGAAAAAGACGCGCGCGCGCGAGGTCCACTTGTGATTTTCGCGCCGAGACTCCCGCACGCGCCATGTTCACTTCGGGCCGAAAGAGGCGTGCGGCGCCGAGATAGCGCACGACCGACGTGAGCGGCACCGTGGGCGGCTTCAGCGGCTCGTCGGGGATGTCGAAATTTTCCTGCACGCCCGTCATGAACTTCAACGCTGCGAGCGCGAACCGCTCGCCTTTGTCGACGTCACCCGAACGCGCGAGGAGCTGCGTGCGAAATACCTCGAGTCGCAGCTCCGAGGCCTCGTCGACGGACTTGTCGCCGTTCGCGAGCTTCTCCGCGACGTCGTGGATGGCTTTGTCGAGCTTCTTCGAGATGTCGTCGACGAGATAACGTGCGTCGCGCGCGAGCATGAGCCCGAAGTACGCACGGCGCACGTCCATGCGCGTCTGTTGCCGATATTTCTCGAGGTCCCACTCGAAGACGCGCACCTGCGCTTGCGCCGCCGCACGTCCCGCGTCGATCTTGCCGAACGTGTAGAGCGGCAAGACGCCGCCGATGTCGAAATGGAAATACGGCTGCAGACCGTCGAGGTAGCTGAGATTCAGGATCTGCGCCGACGACGCCGTGTATTGCGCGGTTCCCGTGATCGGAGGCAATGCGCCGAACGTCGCGTTCGCGCTCCACTGCCAATACGGAATCCACTTCGCTTCTTCGAGCTGACCATGCACCCACGCGAGGCGAGCGCGCGCGGCCCACAGATTCGGATGGTTGCGATCCGCGAGCGCCAAGCACTCCGCGAGCGTGTACGTCCGCATGTGGACGGTGACGACGGGCGCATCGGCGGGCGTCGGTGCCGAAGGCTCGCCGCCGTCGGTCGTTTTGTCGGAGTCATCGTCCAGATCGAATGGACCTGCGAGCGCGGATCGCGAAACCGTTCCCGCCGAAATCGAAAGCGCCCCCAAAAACAGGGCAATTCTGGACAAGCGTGCGCCTCGCATAAGCTGCGGGCGCGACACTACCAATCGCGAGCGTCAGGTCAAAGAGGCGATTTGCTCTTCTTGATGAGACGTCGGAAGTTCGAGCGATCGAGCCCGGCGAGCCTCGCCGCCGACGAGACATTGCCTTCCGCGCGCTCCATCGTCACTTTCACGTAGCTCTCGTCGAACGCGAGCATCGCGCGGCGCTTGGCTTCGGCATACGGCAAGCCCGCGAACGCGCCCGCCGGATCCGCAGAGGCTGCACCCGTCGGCATCTCCGCGCGAGCAGGCGGCGGCGGCGTGTGCATCGCGGTGATGGGCAGATCCGACTCCATGATGTCGTCGGAGCGCGCCAACACGAATGCGTGCTCGAGGGCGTGCTCGAGCTCGCGCACGTTGCCGGGCCACGAGTACGCGCGCAGAGAGGCCATGGCTCGCGGCGACAGCCTTTTCGCGGGTCGCTCCATGCGAAGCGCCAGCTTGCGGAGCGCGTGTTGCGCGAGGAGCGCCACGTCGTCGTCGCGCTCGCGGAGCGGCGGAATGCGGATCGGAATGACGTTCAAGCGGTAATAGAGATCGTTCCGAAACGTGCCGTCGGCGATCTTGGCTTTCAAGTCGATGTTCGTCGCGGCGAGCACGCGCACGTCGACGATGCGCGTTTCGTCCGAGCCTACGCGTTTGACCTCGCCCTCTTGCAGCGTGCGCAGCAGCTTGACTTGCGCGGTGAGCGGCAGGTCGCCGATTTCGTCGAGGAAGATCGTTCCCCCGTTCGCGCTGTCGAAGAGACCGGCGCGCGCGGCCTGCGCCCCCGTGAACGCGCCCTTCACGTGACCGAACAGCTCGCTCTCGACGAGCTCTTTCGGGATCGCTGCACAATTCACGGGCACGAACGGCTTCTCGGCGCGTGGCGAGCGCCGGTGGATCGCGCGCGCGACGAGCTCTTTGCCCGTACCGCTCTCACCCAAAATGAGGACCGTCGACGTGGCCGACGCGACGCCTTCGATCATGCGATACACCGCCTGCATCTTCGCGGACGTGCCGATCAGCTCCCCGAACTGCTCGTGCGCGACGAGGCGCTCCTCGAGCGTGCGCGCGCGCTCCAAAAGCCTTCGATGCTCCGCCGCCTTCGCGACCGAGAGCGCGACGGCGTCGTTCGAGGCGAACGGCTTCGTGAGAAAATCGTAGGCGCCCGATTTCACGGCCGCGACCGCGGTGTCGACGTCAGCGTGCGCGGTCATCATGACGACTTCGATGTGCGGCGCGCGCCGCTTGATGTGCGTGAGGGCATCGAGGCCGCTCATGCGCGGCATCATGATGTCCATCAAGACGACCTCGGGCTCCCGCTCCGCCACCGCGGCGAGGGCCTGCTCGCCATCCTCCGCCACTTCCACGAGAAAGCCGCGCGAAACGAGCACGCGCTCCAAGCTGCGCCGCAGCCCAGCCTCGTCGTCGACGACGAGCACGCGAATCGGATCGCTCGCGCCGTCGGTTTCACGGGTATGCGGCGATTGCGGAGGCGTCGTCGAGGCGCGGCCGGGCAAAGCCGAGGTGTGTCGAAGCTCGCTCAAGACGGTGTGCTCCTGCTTCCCACATGGCGCCAAAACGCGCGTCCCAGAATAGACCGATTTTAACGTATCCTAAGCTCTCTCTTGTCGCGCTCTCGTAACATGACGAAATGAACTTTTTGTTGGGGGCGTCACTCGATTGAGCCGTAACCGCCGAACCTCCC
>JAICXU010000246.1 GCA_025934595.1 Polyangiaceae bacterium
CGGATTCAGCTCATTCATCAAGGGGATGAGCTCGTGACGCACGCGGGCGCGTAAAAACCGCGGATCGGCGTTCGAGGGATCGATCGAAAAAGGCACCTCGTGTCGGCGGATGTGGCGGTCGATGTCGTCGCGCCGCGCCGCGAGAAGAGGACGCACGAGCGGCGCATGCAGAGCTTTGAACGGAAGGACCGCGAGGCCACGCGCGCCGGTGCCGCGCAAAATACGCAGCATCACGGTCTCCGCGCGGTCGTCGGCATGATGCGCCGTGGCAATCACGTCTGCTTTTGCAGACACGCGGGCGCGTTCGAGCGCGGCGTGGCGAGCCTCGCGCGCGCGGGCCTGCAGGTTGCCGCCTTTCTCGACACGGAGCTTCGTGCGTCCGAGCTCGATGCCGAGCTCGCGTGCGAACCGCGCGGCGAGATCGAGCTCTTTTTTCGCGGACGCGCGGAGGCCATGATCGACCGCGTGTGCGACGACCTCGAATTTCATTTTTTTACCGAGGATCGCGAGGACGTGGAGGAGCGCCATCGAATCCGGACCGCCGCTCACGGCGACGACGACGCGACCCTTCGACGGGATGAGCGCGTGATCTTCGATCGCCCGCCGCGCGAGCGTGAGGAGCGTGGGCGGATGGCTCCTCATGCGATTTCGAATTCCTTGCAGAATACAAGCTCTTGCTTTTCGAGATCGGTGCGGCTGGGAGATTCGGGATAGCCATGCGCGCAGCCGTGGCGATCGCAGAAATGCACACAGTCCTCGCATGCAAACCGAAGCACGTAGCGCGCGGCTTCGTGCGTGAGGCGCGGGTCGACCTTCGTTTTCACGTCACGCCTTTTCGGCTTTCTTCTTCGGCCGCATGTACTCGAGCGCGATCACCGTTTCGACGTGGCTCGTGTCGGGGAACATCTCGAACGTCTCGATCGAAAGGGGAGCGTAGCTTCCCGTTTCGAGAATGGCGAGGTCCCGACCGAGCGTCGCCGGATCACACGATACGTAGATCACGCGGCGCGCCTTTGCTCTCTCGATCGCCTCGCACGCGCCTTTCGCGCCGGCCCGCGGCGGATCGAGCACCACGAGATCGGTACGATTCGGGATCACGTATGCATCGGCGTCGGCGGTCGTGACCTTCGCGGCGAGAATTCGATCGCCGAGGTTCGCCTGCGCGGCGGCACACGACGCCGCGTTCGATTCGACCGCGATGACCTTCGCGTGCGTTCGCGCGAGCAGCACAGTGAAATTTCCTGCGCCCGCGAAGAGCTCCACGATCGTCGCTGCCTCGCGATCGGCGAGCGCTTCGTGCGCGAGCTCGGCGACGCGATTCGCGAGCGTCACATTGCCGATCTCTGCCGCTTGCGCGAAGCCACCGGACGCGAGCCGCAAAGGAAGAGCATCGCCGCCGCGAATCCACGGCGTCGGATCGCCGATGACGGCCGGAGCTCGTGCATCGCGCACGAGCGCGCGCGCCCCTTGCCACGCTCCCGATCGCGTCGCGGCTTCCATGCGGGCGAAAAATGTCGCCGGCAGATCGCGATCCCAACGCAGATCCAAGACCGGCAAGCGCGCGGAATCGGGATCGCTCACGCGACCGAGCGCGACGTCGGCGTCGCCTTCGCCACGCGCTCCTTCGAGCAGAGTCGGCAGCGCCTCACGCGCGGCGTCGAGCGCAGGATGAAGAGCGATGCATCGATCGACGGCAACGACATCGTGCGAGCCGGCGCCGTAGAATCCCACCGCGACGTTTCCTCTTCGGTCTGCGCGCAAATGAAGACGCGCGCGCGTGCGCAGGCCTTCGGAAGCCGGATGCGATGCGATCGGGAGCTCACGCCAGGGTGGCGGCAAGTGCGCTCGAACGATGGATGCATGGAAATCGCCCTGCGAAATGCGTGCAATATGCATCCAATCGCACCCTCCGCATGTCGACGCGTGCGGGCACGGCGGCATCATGCGCGCGGGCGACGCTTCCAAGATCTCGACGAGCTTGCCGCGGGCCGGGCGCGAGGCGAGATCGACGTCGGCGGAAATGCGCTCGCCCGGCAGCGCACCTCGCACGAACACGGCGCGCCGCTCTTCGTCCACGATCGCGATCGCGACGCCGTCTCCCCCGTGCGCGAGCTCGCCGACCGCGAGCTCCATGCGCGCGAGCACGGGCTCAGCGGCACGCGAAGATCGCATATCCACCGACGGCGTCGTCCGGACCGAGCGTGCGACCTGTGACCCAAGCGACGGCCACGCGCGTGTCGGAAGCCGCCACGGCAATGCGGCCGTCGCGGAGGCCCGCGAGCGACGGGATGCGCGGGTTTTGCCCGAACACGATCTCGCGGGAAAATGTCGGCGTCGTCGTCGCGTGCGAATAGGACACGAGCGAGATCGCGCCGGCGCTCTCCACCGCGAAAAAGAGATTGTCTTGATGGAACGCGACGTCGGCGTACGACACGCCGCCGGTCGCTTGCACCGAGAAGCCGTCCTGCGTCGTGGGCGCGGAGCCGCCGAGATCGAACGCGAGCCACGTCACCGGCAATGTCTGATCGCCGCTCGTCGCCACGAACACGCGCGAGCCTGCCGCCGCGAGCGATCCCCACGTGCCCGGAAATTCGAATGGCGCGCCGACGCTCGAGGGATTCGTTCCCGAAGGCACGACGTTCAAACGGAGCACGCCTCCCGCGCCCGCGTCATTTTCCGGAGAGACGCCGCTGTCGTCGGCGCCGGCGTCGTCGGCGGGCGTCGAGTCCGGAGAAGGTGCCGCAGCGAGGAGCGCGAGCACTCGATCGCTCGTGGCGACCCACGCGCCGGTGTGAGGAGGCGTTCCACCGAACGTGATCGACGTGCCCGTGAATCCATCGTTCACCACCGTGTTGAGCAGCGCTTGGCTGTCCTCCGTGAACGCGACATAGAAGACGCTCACCGCGGGCGCGACGGCGTGCGCGTTCGACATCGCGAGCACCGATGCGCCGAGCGACGCGCTCGTCTCTTCTCCCGAGCTCGTGACGTTCGGTTCCGGCGCGACGTCGTAGAAATCGAATCCGCCCGTTCCGTTGCACGGTGCGCGCGCGATCGCGACGAGGCCCGTGTCACCCGTGAATCCCATTCCGATCGCGTCGCTCTCGTCTTCGTCGGCGCACCGATTCGGCAATGTCTCGACGTGCAGCGCACCGACGCCGCCGCTCGCGTCGATCGGAAAAAGCGTGAGCCGAGCATCGCCGGCGACCGGATCGTATTCGCGATAGGCGACGAGAAATCCGTTCGACGTCGCGCTGATCGCGGGCGTGCTTGCGAGCGTGCCCGAGATCGCGAGCGGATCGGCGAGCGGGCCCGCGCCGAGAAAATCGAGAGAGCACCCGGCGCCGACGCTGGGATCGGAGTTGTCGCTCGACGAGACGCATTCGGCGTCCTTGCACACGCTGCCGGCTTGGCATGCGCCCGTCGGCGGATCGTTCGCGCGGAGCGAAATGGTGACACCGTCCGCGCTCGTGACGTCGACGACGCTGCATCCGACGCCGATGACGCCGCAATCGGCGCCTTTCGCTACCGCAGCAAAGGCATACGTTCCTCGATCGAGATCACCGATGCCCGGCGGGCTCTCGTCGCTTGCAGCGAACGCGAGACGTGCGGCGGATCCCGAAGGAATGCCGCCCGCGAACTGCGAGGACGGCGGGCACGTGGAGCCTGCAAATGCGCCGATTTCGTACCACGACGCGTTCGATGCGATGTCGCCGGGGACGTCGAGCTGGAACGTCAATGTCGGCTTCTTGTTGCATGCCCACGACGCCGCGATCGGCAGCATGAACAAGACGAGCGGAGCGGATCGCGCAAGCCTTCGCGCGTCGAGACCATTCGCCGTCGTGCGCATGTCTTTTTGCTCTCACATCGGGACGACGACGGAACGAAGATCGCCGGCGGTCACGATCGTGTTCGAGATCTTCGTGACCTTGCCGTTTTTGAGCTGCAGGTGATGCTCGCCGACGGCGACCTTCAAGCGGAAGATCGGTGCGGGGCCGAGCAGCCTGCCGTTGTCGATGACTTGATCGCACGCGGGCGTGCATACGATGGTGAGGAGACCCGTGCCTTCCGACGAAGGCGCGACGCGCGTCGGTCCACTGTGCGGCGGCGAGGACGCCGTGCTCGCGTGGGCTGCCGTCGTCGTCGTGGGTGCCGGCGTCGTTTCTTTGGTCGCAGCCGTCATCGCGGCGGCGGTCGAAAATGGCGTCGCCGTCGGCGTCGCGCTCGTCGTCGGAAGCGGCGGCGGCACGACGGGCTCGATGGCGTGTGCAAACGAGCTCCGTGCTCCCGCGAAGGGACCGGCGGCGGCGCCCGTGGTCGACCCGGCGATGGCCGACGTCGCGGCCGATGGCGTGGCGCTCGCGACGGTCTTCGTCGGCGACGAAGCGTGCGTCACGATCAAATAGAGCGCGGCAAGGAGCAGCACCGCGGCGAACGCGGACCCCAGCGCGACGGCCCACAGCGGAGTCCCGCGCCGAAGCGCGCGCGCCGTGACGGTGCGATTGTCGGCCGATCCGAACTCGAGCGGCGCGAGCAAAATGCGCGGATTGCTCGTCGACGAATTCATCGCGGGGTTGTTGTACGGATTCGGGACTTGATGCATGGGCAGCTGCGTCATGGGCAGCGAATCACTGATGTTCGCGGCGTTCGGGCTGCGCGCGCCCATCAAGTTCATGCCGAGACCGCTCTGACCGACGGCATGGAACTCCTGCTGCGTCTGCATCGGCAGGTTCCGCGCGTCCATCGTCGCCGCGAAGGGATTGCCGCCCTTCTGAATGACTTGCGGTCCCAGCGCGGCGGTCTCTCCGCTTTCGCCGAGTCGCGCCGTGGCGGGCGGGCGACCCAGATCATTCGCGAGGTCCCTCGGCGCCGTCGTGATGATGGTCGCGTCTTGATCGTCGAACTCTTCGTCGCTGCCCGTGGGATAGGCGCCAGACTGCGCGGCTTGAGGGCGATCGTGTCCAGCATCGTTTCGCGCGGGCGGACGTACCGTCGCAGCGTGTCGCGACGGATCGAGCATCGTGTTCGGCGGTGCGCTGGGTGGGCCCGCGCCGAGGCCCTGCATCGTGGGTCGAACGCCGGCGGCCGGACGCGCGGAGACCGATCGACCGTTGCTGTCGACCGATCGCATCGATTCTTCCGACGGCGCGGCGAGCCCGAGCGACGGCTTGTCGATG
Source organism: Polyangiaceae bacterium (assembly GCA_025934595.1). Lineage (GTDB taxonomy): Bacteria > Myxococcota_A > Polyangia > Polyangiales > Polyangiaceae > JAICXU01. The sequence goes on from JAICXU010000246.1 coordinate 5,175, forward strand.
CTGATGGTTTGCGTGACCTCGGCCGCCCAACGCAAATGAGCTTCGCGTTTTTGGATCCGCTCTTGGAAGATCGACTGAATGTAGGACGCCACCTCGTCGCTCGCGATGAAGAGACCGCGTCGCATCAAGAGGCCCTGCAGCGCACGCGAGAGCTCGCGTGCCGTCTTGAAGCGCTCGCCGCGATTTTTCGAGAGCGCGCGCATCACGATTTTTTCGAGGTCGATCGGATAGCCGCGGACGAGCGTCGACGGCCGCGGCACGTTGCACTCCTGCACTTTCGCGAGCGTGTCGAGATCGCTTTCCATGCGGAAAAGACGCTGTCCCGTGGTGAGCTCCCAGAGGACGACGCCGAGCGCGAAGATGTCGGTGCGACGATCGATCTGCTCGCCGTGCACTTGCTCCGGCGACATGTACGCGAGCTTGCCCTTGAGCGTGCCGGCGCGCGTGGACGACATGCGCGAGCTGAATTTCGCGATGCCGAAGTCGACGACCTTCGTCGTGCCGTCGTACGTGACGAACAAGTTGTGCGGGGTAACGTCGCGATGGACGAGATTGAGCCGCTCGCCG
>JAICXU010000669.1 GCA_025934595.1 Polyangiaceae bacterium
AGCTCGATCGAGACGTGCGCGCATGCCGAGCGAACGAATAGCGTCAGGTCGAGCGCGATTTGGTCATTCCGAGATCGGGCCGTATGCAATGCGCCCGCGCGCTCGCCGAGCTTCTGGGTGAGGCGCGCCTCGATCGCCATGTGCACGTCTTCCTCGGACGGCAACACCAAAGCTCCGTCTTCGGCTTCTCGCGCGATCTGGACCAGCTCCTCGCGGATCGCGGATGCGTCCTCGTGCGAGACGAGAGCCACCGACTCCAGCATCGCGAGATGCGCGAGGCTCCCCACGAGATCTTCGCGAACGAGATGCATGTCGTCCGCGAGTGAGCTCGTGTACGCGAGCACCGCGGGCAGCAGCGTCCCCGTGGCGGTGGCTTTCGTCTTCGCGATCATGCTTATTTTTCCCTGGTTTGGCTGATCGCTTCGTTCAGGCGATTCACGCGTGTGAACTCGGCGAGCTGCAGCCCCGCGAGCGCGATGAAGCCTTCCGCCGCTTTGTGATCGAACTTGTCGGTGCGATCGTACGTGCTCATCGCGTGATTGTAGACGCCGAACGGCGAGGCGCGACCGACGACGCGAAGCCCGCCTTTCAAGAGCTTGAGCGTGACCTCGCCCGTGACGGTCTTGTCGTGCTCGACGTTGAACGCGTCGATCGCGGCACGTAGCGGCGAGAACCAGAGGCCTTCGTACACGACGTCGGCGAACTTCACGTCGAGCATGTCCTTCACCTTTTGCGCGGCGCCCAGTGTGGTGAAGCGTTCGAGATCTTTGTGGGCCGCAATGAGCGCGACGGCGGCGGGACATTCGTAGTTCTCACGGCTCTTGATCCCGACGACGCGATTTTCCATGAGATCGATGCGACCGACGCCGGCGTTCCCGGCGATGGCGCCGACCCGCTGCACCAGATCGACAGGCGACAATTTTTCGTCGTCGACGCTGACCGGCAGACCGTTTTCGAAGCCGATTTTCAGGTAGATCGGCGCGTTCGAGCACTCTTCCGGTTTCTTCGTCCATGCGAACGCTTCGTCCGGTGGCTCGACGCTCGGGTCTTCGAGCACGCCGCCCTCGATGCTGCGACCCCACAAATTCTCGTCGATGCTGAACGGCTTTTTGACCGTGCTCTCGATCGCGATCCCGTGCTTTTCGGCGTACTCGATGGCCTCGTCGCGGGTGATGTTCTTCTCGCGTTGCGGCGCGACGATCGCGAGCTCGGGCGCGAGGCCCTTCACGGCGAGATCGAAGCGGACCTGATCATTCCCCTTCCCCGTGGCGCCGTGCGCCACCGCCGTCGCGCCGTGTTTCTTCGCCGCCGCCACCAAATGCTTCGCGATGAGCGGACGCGAGAGCGCCGCGGAGAGCGGATAAATGCCTTCGTAGAGCGCGTTCGCACGCAGCGCAGGAAAGCAGTACTCGCGCACGAACTCGTCCTTCGCGTCCACGATTTCACACGCGACCGCGCCTGCTTGCTTCGCGCGCGCTTGGATTTTTTCCTTGTCGCGCGCTTCGCCGACGTCGGCATGACACGCGATGACATCGTACCCGTAATCGACGGTGAGAATGCGCACGAGCACGGAGGTGTCGAGCCCGCCCGAGTACGCCAACACGATTTTCTTTTTCGAATTCGTCTTCTGGTTCGCGTTTTGGTTCGCGTTCTTGTTCATGATGTCATCTCTTTCTTTTCCACCTCGAAGAGCGCGCAGAGCGCATCGAGCAAACGGGACGAGGAAACTTTGGAGGACGGCGCGACGAAGATCGTGTCGTCGCCGGCGATGCAGCCGAGGACCTCCTTCATGCGCGCGAGATCGATGACACGCGCGATGGTAGGCGCGCCTCCGGGCTGCGTGGACACGACGACGAGCGAGCCGTTCTCTTGGATCGATCGCAAAAGACGCGCGGCGGTGCGTGCCTCGCTCGCGTCCGATCCTCGAAGCTCGTAGGTCGCGCCGTTCGGCCCGGGCGCACGGATCGCGCCAATTTCAGCCAGATCGCGCGACAGCGTGGCTTGCGTGACGTCGAACCCGTCCTTCGCGAGCAGCTTCGCGAGCTCCTCTTGGGTATGCACCGCGCGCGTTCGAATGATCCGCACGATCGCGTCGTGACGCTGCGCTTTCACAACGTCACCAGCGTGCCCACGCCCTTGTCGGTGAAGAGCTCGGCGACGACGGAGTGCGGAACGCGACCATCGACGACATGCGCGCTGCCGACGCCGGAGCGAATCGCCTTCAAGATCGCTTCGCTCTTCGCGCGCATGCCGCCGGCGATGATTGGCGTCGCGACCCCGAGCGAGCCGACCAGCTTCGCGTCCAGACTGGCTTGAAGATCGGCCGATTTCATTTCGCTGACGAGCTCGCCTCGTTCGTCGAGCACGCCGGGAACGTCCGTGAGGTAGATGAGCTTCTTCGCGCCGATCGCGATCGCGACCTCGGCTGCGACCGCGTCCGCGTTGATGTTGAATCCTTGGCCGTCGTCGCCGAGGCCGATCGGCGAGACGACGGGCACGTATTCCTTTTGGAGGAGCATCTCGAGGAAATCGGTGTTGACGCTCGTGACCTCGCCGACGCGGCCGAGATCTTTGCCGTGCTCGGGCTCGTATTTTTTCGCGCGGAGGAGGGCGCCGTCTTTTCCCGACACGCCGACCGCGCGCGCGTGATCGTGCGATTCACCGAGAGCGCTCCAAATGCGGCTGCGATTCATCCGCGCGACGAGATCCGAGTTGATCGATCCGGAGAGCACCATCTCGACGACCTTCAAATCGTCGGCTTTGGTCACGCGCACGCCGTCGACGAACTCGCTCTGGCTGCCGTGTTTTTCCAGGGCTTTGGAGATCTCCGGACCGCCCCCGTGCACGACGACGGGGACGAGGCCGAGCGCGCGGAGGAGCGCGATGTCGTCGCAAAACGATTCTTTGAGCGAGTCCTTCACCATGGCCGCGCCGCCGTATTTCACGACGCAACGCGTGCCGCGAAAACGCGAGACGAAGCCGAGCGCCTCGA
>JAICXU010001051.1 GCA_025934595.1 Polyangiaceae bacterium
ACGACGCGCTCTTCGTGCTCATCGGCGGCACGCGTCCGCATGCGCTTTTGGAAGCCGCCGGCATCACGTGGGGCGCGCACCCACCCGCGGACGAGGTCGGTGAGGATTCATAAATCGTTTCGAATCGTGATGCGTATCCACCTTTCATGAAGATTCGTACGGTCGGAATTTGGGCCCTTCTCGGCATGTTGGCATCGAGCGCGGCGGCATTCGCGCTGCCGATTTCGGACGGCTCGTCGAAGCCCCCGATCGCATGGGATCCGGGAGGAACAGGCTCGGATACGGGCCTCGCGCGGTTCACGAGCGACGGAACTTTGTCGGTCGACGCGCGCCTTGGCCAAGCCAAGCTCCCGAGCGGCACGACCGAGGACACGCTCCTTTTCGCCACCGTCACCGGCGGCGATCTCGACAAAATCTCCGCGCCCCCGCTGAACCTCGCGATCGTCATCGATCGATCCGGATCGATGAAGGGCGCACGCATCGCGAACGCGATCGAAGCCGCGGCGGGGACCATCGCGCGTCTTCGCGACGGCGACAGCGTCACCGTCGTTTCGTTCGACACCGAAGCGCAAATCGTCGTGCCTCCGACCGTCGCTACGGCGTCGAATCGCGACGCGATGACGGCGGCGGTGCGATCGATTCGTCTCGGCGGCGACACGTGCATATCGTGCGGGCTCGAAACGGCGGCGAACGCGATGAACGTGAGCCCCGTCGTCAGCCGCGACCACGTGAGCCGCATGATGCTGCTCTCCGACGGTGCGACGAACCACGGCATCACCGATCCGAGCGGCCTCCGCGCGCTCGCCGATCGCATGCGCGATCGTGGCTACGCGATCTCGACGATCGGCGTCGACGTCGACTTCGACGAGAAGGTCATGGCGCTCCTCGCGTCGGAATCGAACGGTCGCCACTACTTCGTCGCGAACGCGGGCGACTTGCCCGCCGTCTTCTCGCAAGAGTTCGACAGCTTGCTCGCGTCCGTTGCACGGGAGGCGGAGCTCCAAATCGAATTGGCTCCGGGCGTCGAGCTCGAGCAAGTCTTCGATCGCACGTTTCGCCGTGAAAATGGCCGGATCATCGTTCCGTTCGGAACCTTCAGCGCGAAACAACAGAAGACCGTCCTCCTCAAGCTGCGCGTCGACGACGAGCACGTGAAAGACGGAGCGCAATCGGTCGCGAGCGTGAAGCTCACGTACCGCGATCTCGTTCATCAAGAGGATGGATCGTCGACCGGCAAGCTCGCGCTTCTCCGCGACTCCGAGCTCACGGCGCCCGACGAGGTGGATCCGGTCGTCGAGGCTCGCCTCGAACGAAGCAAGACGGCGTCCACGCTCACCGAAGCGAATGCGCTCTTCGAACAAGGTCGCGTCGCCGAGGCGGACAAGAAGCTGAAGGATCAAGCCGACGAGCTCCGCGCATCGAGCCACGCCGCGCGTGCCGCAGCGAAGTCGAAGGGAGAGGCCGACAAGCCGCTCGCCGACGATTTCGAGCGCCAGATCGCGGCGGTCTCGACGGCCGAGAGCAACTTCGCCGCGGCTCCCGAAGCGCTCGCCAGCGGTGATCCTGCCGCGACGCTCGGACCGGTCGCGGGCGGCGTCATTTTGAAGGGCGGCGGAAGTGGATCGGGTGGCGGTTTCGCCCAACCGCCGAGGCCTGTCGCGCCTTCGCACGAGGGCAAAGCCCAAGTGCGCGCGAATCAACAGAACGCCTCGAACCTCGCGTTCTGAGCTCTGAAATCCCGTCACCGAAA
>JAICXU010000456.1 GCA_025934595.1 Polyangiaceae bacterium
CTCGCGAGCGCGGGGCGCGAAGGCTCCGCTTTCGGCGCGGGCGGGAGCTTGCGGAGACCAGTGACCGCGCCGAGGATCGCATCCCAGAGGCGCGTCGGCAAAATCGTCTTGAAGAGAATGCCGAAGACATTGTAGCCGGGCAGCACGTATCGCGCGCTCGGACGACGCGCTTCGATCGCGCGCACCATGCCGCGCACGACTTGCTCGGGCTTCGCCGCCGTCTTCTCGACCGCGCCGCGCATCTGCTCGAGCTTCACGATCGCGCTGGCGTACGGCGAGCCAGTCGTGAGGAGCGCATCGCTCGCGAACGCGACGGTGTTGAACTCGGTGTTCACGGCGCCCGGCTCGATGAGCACGACGTCGATGCCTAACGCTCTGAGCTCCACGCGCATCGCGTCCGACATCGATTCGACGGCGTACTTCGTTCCGTTGTAGCCGCCGAAAAACGGAAGCGTGATTCGGCCGCCGACGCTCGACACGTTCACGATGCGGCCGCGACCGCGCTCGCGCATCTCGGGCAAGAACGCGCGCGTGACGGCAGCGAGACCGAACACGTTCGTCTCGAACATCGAACGGAGCTCTTCGTCGGTCGTCATCTCGAACGGCGCCAAGAATCCGAAACCGGCGTTGTTGACGAGCACGTCGATCCCGCGGCCCTGCGTGATCTTCGAGATTTGCTCGCGCGCGTTCGCGATCGATTCTTTCTTCGTCACGTCGAGCGGGAGCACGTCGAGGTTCCCCTGCGCCTCGTTCTTCAGCGAAACGAGCAGCTCTTGTCGACGTCCCGTCGCGATCACGTGATGGCCGCGCTTCGCGAGGGCGAGCGCCAGCCCTCGTCCGAGTCCCGCCGTTGCGCCCGTGATCAGAATCGTTTCGTTTTTCATGAGAGTGCCTTCGACTTTCCTTGCTCGGTTTTCGTGATGGTCAGGGTGATTTTGGGGTCTTGAAATGAACGTTCATTCTGCAAAAATTCCAAAAAAATCAGCGACGAATGGCCTCCCAGACGCAATTCTCGGCCTGCTCGATCGCTTCGTCCGTGAGCTCGATGCGCTTCTCCCAGCTTGCGCGAATGAGGCCCACGAAGGAGCCCCACACGATGGAGCCGAGGAGCTCCGCGGGATACGGCTTCGTGACTTTCTTCTCCGCCGTCATCGTGAAGAACGCGTAGGCCGGCGCGAGGACACGCGTCTCGACCTCACGCGAAAGCGCGTCGAGGTAGCTCTGATGATGATGCAGCTCGAGGAACGCGAGCGCCTTCGGATTCTTTCGCGCGAAGTCGCAGGCCGACGTCCAAAAGTAGTGGAACTGATCGCGAGGCGGCGAATCGAAGGGAAATTCAGCCAAAAGCGCGTGACCGAGAAATTCCTTTTGGCGGCGGTAGAGCGCGTTGACGATCGCTTCTTTGTTTTCGAAGTAACGATAGATGGTGCCGGCGGCGACCTTCGCGCGCTCCGCGAGAAGGGGAACTGCGGTGCCGTAGAAGCCACGCTCCGAAAACAGATCGAGCGCCGCATCCAAAATCGCTTCGCGTTTTTCGTCAGCCGCTTCCGTGGCCGACACGCCGCTCGCGCGACGCGAGACGGGCGCAGCATCCGGCGGGAGCTTCGAAGCGGAACGAGGAGAGTGAGAGGGGCGCGGCATCGGAATGAACATTCATTCAATAGCAATCGAGACGCCGTCGTCAAGGGCGCGCCGCGATCTTTTTTCGAATCCGGCTCGCCAGTCGAGCGAATCAGGGCTCGATGGGCCCCATCGCGCAGTCGCGTAAGTCTTCTTGGTTGCAGCGAATTTCGGCGTAGATGACGAGGTCGACCTGGCCATTGCCGTCGAGGTCCGCGTAGGCGTGCACGCGTCCGTGGTCCGGCCTCTGCCGCTCCCACTGAATCTGGAAGTGCTGCGGGTTCTTGTTCTTGAACTGGGCGCACTCGAACGCGGGATCGTCGAAGTCGTGCTCCTTCGGTTGGTACGCTTTGCCGCCGCTGATCTCGGAGAGCTTCGCGGGGACTTGCGATGTCGTGACGGGCAGACCGTCGTCGTGGGCGCACTTCACGAGCCCCTTTCCGAGCGCATCGAGCAGCGTGTGGGCCTCCGCCATCTCGGAGGCGGTCACGAATCTTCGTTTTCCGCAGAGCACGAACGACGAGCAAAACGCGACGAGACAAACGAACCAAACGAGCACGCCGATTCGCACGAGCTTCTTGCCCGACACGTATGACGCGTTTTTTTCAGCCGCGCCCTTGCCAGAAGTATCCGGCTCCGACATCGGCAAAGAAGGTACTCTCAACTCGCCATGAGCGGCACATCTTCCGATGCGAAAGAACGTCCGCCTCTTCAGCCGAAGGCGTGGACGGGCTCCGTCACCGAGATGACCGAATACGTTTTGCCGCAACACGCGAACGCGCTCGGCGGCGTGTTCGGCGGCCAGATCATGGGCTGGGTCGACCTGTGCGCAGCCATCTGCGCGCAACGTCACTGCGGTTGCAACGCCGTTACGGCGTTCGTCGACGACGTGAAGTTCGAAAAACCGGTGCGCGTCGGCGAAGTGGTGCATCTCCGCGCGCATCTCTCGGCGACATTCCGCACGTCGATGGAGATCGAGGTCGTCGTCGAAGGCGAAAATCCGCGCACGATGCGGCGCTGGCCGTGCGTGGACGCGCGCCTGGTGTTCGTGGCGATCGATTCTTCGGGAAAGCCCACGCCGGTGCCGCCGCTCGACGTATCGACGCCGGACGCACGCGCATCGCAAGCGGCGGGCGAGGCTCGACGACGCGTGCGGCTCGGCACGCGTTAGAATCCGCGTTCCAGCCAAATTCGTGCTATTTCGCGCGCATCACGATGGACGCGAAAATTTCGGATTTGCCCAAGCTCGTCGGTGAAACGGTCACGCTGCGCGGCTGGATCTACAACAAGCGATCGAGCAAAAAAGTACATTTCCTCGAGGTGCGCGACGGTACGGGGATCGTGCAAGCCATCGTGTTCGTCGGAAACGTCAGCGCCGATGCGTTCGCGCTCGCCGACAAGGTCACCCAGGAGACGAGCGTCGTCGTCACCGGCGTCGTCAAAGCACACGACAAGCGCCCGGGCGAGTACGAGCTCGACGTGAAAGAGCTCGGCGTGCTCGCGTCACCTGCGCGCGAGTATCCGATCTCGCCGAAAGAGCACGGCACCGATTTCTTGATGGACCATCGCCACCTCTGGCTGCGATCGAAACGCCAGCACGCGATCATGCGCGTGCGCCACACGATCATCAAAGGGGTGCGCGATTTCTTCGACAACCGCGGCTTCACGCTGATCGACGCGCCGATCTTCACGCCGAACGCGTGTGAAGGCACGAGCACGCTTTTTCAAACCGATTATCACGGCGACCCCGCGTATCTCACGCAGTCGGGGCAGCTCTACATGGAAGCAGCGGCGGCGGCGTTCGGATCCGTCTACTGCTTCGGGCCCACGTTCCGCGCGGAGAAATCCAAGACGCGGCGACACCTCGCAGAGTTCTGGATGGTCGAGCCCGAGGTCGCGTTCATGGATCTCGACGGCGACATGAAGCTCGGCGAAGCGCTCCTCGAATACGTCGTCGGTCGCGCGCTCGAGGATCGCAAAGAAGAATTGAAAGCATGCGAGCGCGACACGACGCATCTCGAGCGCGTGAAAGCGCCCTTTCCGCGCATCACGTACGCGGACGCGATCGCGACGCTCCAGAAAAATGGGCATCCCGAAGCGAAGATCGGCGACGACTTCGGCGGTGACGAAGAGACGGTAATTTCCAGTCAATTCGATCGCCCTGTCATCGTGCATCGGTATCCGACGTCGCTGAAGGCGTTCTATTTCAAGCACGATCCCGACGACGACTCGCTCGCCCTCAACATGGACGTGCTCGCTCCGGAAGGTTACGGCGAGATCATCGGAGGCGGGCAACGCGAGGACGACATCGGCAAGCTCGAAGCGGCGATCGCGCATCACAAGCTCCCCGCGGAAGCGTTCGAGTGGTACCTCGACGTGCGTCGCTACGGATCATTTCCTCATGCGGGTTTCGGCCTCGGGATCGAGCGCACGGTCGCGTGGATCTGCGGGCTGCCGCACGTGCGCGAGACGATCCCGTTCCCGCGCATGCTCAACAGGCTTGCTCC